>JAGBQS010000059.1 GCA_017632695.1 Bacteroidales bacterium | reverse complement strand
GCTGCATTGCCGACCGTAATCAGAAAAGCCCGCTGCTGGAATACCTCATCGTCAGTCATGATTGTATATTCCTTCGGAACGTACAAAGCTGCCATCTCGACAATAGCGCGCAGATAGGTAATCGGACCGCGTTTGCCCGTAATGCTGAACGTCTTACTCATCTCGGCAAAACGCTGCCCTACTTCGGCATCGAAGCCCGTTCCTGCCGTCGTGAAGAAGATCTTGCCGTTCATGTCGCCGTAGTCGATCAGCTCGCTGTGTCCTGTCCTGATCAGTTTGAAAGCGGCCCTCGTATCCAGCGGTATCTCGGCATGAAGTGCCAGACCGTTGCCCGACCCCATCGGCACGATGCCGAACTTCACAGACGTATCAGTAATGAGTGCGCGGCCGATTTCGTTCACGGTTCCGTCGCCGCCTACTGCCACAATGGTATCTGCTCCATCGGCAATAGCCTGCATAGCCAGTTCGTATCCATGTCCGGACCGCTGCGTCTCGACGATATCCACGCAGTAGTCGTAAGCAGGAAAGGTTTCCTGTACGATTTGGGGAATCTCGTCCTTCGACTTACCTCCGGAAATAGGATTGACAATGACTACAATCTTTCTCATTACTTTATCAGGCACGCGCACGTGCTACGCGTAAATCGCGGCAAAGATAATAAATTTTTCCGAAATAAATTGCTTTTTCTCTTTTTTTATGAAAAAAATTTGCCCGATTTTCGATTTTTCACTATCTTTGCGGCCTCAAATCACAATTATAAATGTCACTTTTACAAGATAAATTAGCTAAATACACCGCTCCGCAGGAAGTCAAGGCGCAAGGGGTTTACCCCTATTTTCGCGCCATCGAAAGCGATCAGGATACAGAAGTAACCATGAACGGAAGGAAGGTTCTGATGTTCGGATCGAATGCCTATACAGGTCTTACGAATCACCCGAAAGTCAAGGAAGCCTCGATGGAGATGACACGCCGCTACGGAACAGGTTGTGCAGGAAGCCGGTTTCTGAACGGCACGCTCGACATTCACGTAGCCCTCGAAGAGCGTCTGGCTAAATTTGTGGGCAAAGAGGAAGCGCTGGTCTTTTCAACCGGCTTTTTTGCCAATATGGGAACCGTAAGCTGTCTGACAGGACGCGAAGACTATATCATCTGGGACGAGCTCGACCACGCTTCCATCATCGAAGGCAAGCGTCTGTCGATGAGCCAGTCATTCAAGTTCCGCCACAACGACATGCAGTCGCTCGAGAAAGTATTGGCCAAGTGCGAACCCGATCGCGTAAAGCTGATTGTGGTAGATGGTGTTTTCTCGATGGAAGGCGATGTCTGCAACCTGCCTGAAATTGTACGGCTGGCCAAACAGTACAAGGCAACTGTCATGGTCGATGAAGCCCACGGACTGGGTGTCTTCGGACGCTGCGGACGTGGTGTGTGCGATCATTTCGGACTCTCGGCCGATGTCGATATCATCATGGGAACCTTCTCGAAGAGCCTGGCCTCCATTGGCGGCTTCATTGCTACCGATCACGTTACGGCCAACTATCTGCGACACAACTCACGACCTTTCATATTCTCTGCCTCGGCCACTCCAGCTGCCATCGGAGCCGTCAACGCGGCCCTCGATATCCTGGAATCGGAACCCGAACGCATCGAGAACCTCTGGAAGCTTACCCAGATGGCGCTCGACGGATTCAAACGCATGGGCTGTGAGATCGGCAACACCTCCACCCCGATCATTCCGCTTTTCATCCGCGACTTCCAGAAAACCCTGCTCGTAACCAAGATGCTGTGGGAAGAAGGAATCTTTGTCAATCCTGTGGTTCCGCCAGCCGTTCCCTCGAACAACACGCTGATCCGCTTCTCCCTCATGGCAACCCACACGCCTGAACAGATCAGCTTCGCCCTTCAGAAAATCGAAAAGGTGTTCTCGCAACTCGGACTGCTATCCGCAAAACCGTAGGCCCTAAGAACCTCATCTCCGAGCTTGCCCGCCTGAGCCTTTAGGCGAAGTTCCGAGCTTTGCCCGCCTGAGCGATAGCGAAGTTCCGAGCTTTGCTCGCCTGTGCGATAGCGAAGAACCTAAAGACATCAAAACCTCAAAACCTCACAATATGAACCTCTTCATCAAAATCATCCGTTGGCTTTTCTACATACTGGTAGCAGCCTGCATCGTGCTGTATATTATGTACAAGACAAGCGACCCCGTTAACGAAACCTACTTTGAGTATTTCCTTTACTGCGGATTCTCAGCCCTCGGACTCAGTTTTATCCGTTTTGTATTGCGGTTTATGTTCTAAGCCGTAAGAAACTTACCGTTCGGGTTAGCTGCTGTAATCTGTAGCTAAGCCGCATTAAAACAAACAGTAGCCGACTTTTTGGAGGTCGGCTACTGTTATTATTTTAAGTTTTACTTACTGAAATCCAATCAGAATGTCCACTTCAGAGCCAAGGTAGGATTGAAGAAGAACGAATCGTCGTTGTAGGTGTTGTAGATGAAATTATTCGAAATCTCCCACTCCGTACCTACAGAAAGGTTCACATTTTCCATTCCGCTCAGCGTATTGAAGTTATACCAGAGCTGCGGCTCAGTCAGGAAAACCAGCTGTCCGTGACCGTTAGCCTGCTCGCCACGCCAGAGATCCACGAATCCGGAGAATGTCAGCGCCTTGCTGGCAAACGAGGTACTCCAAACGCCCGTCAGCTGAACGCTGGCATAAGAGTGAGTATAAGAATAGCTTTTGAAGAAATGCTTGTACATCAGCTGCACGCTGTAGGTGGTCGAGAAATCGGCATTATGACCGTTCCAGGCCGGACCGACCAAAGCTGCCTGCTGGTAGCTGCCTGACTTCGACAAACCTCCGTCGTACTCCAGATGAGCGGCAAAACCCTTGCTGCCGACATTGAACTCGCGACTGATTTCCGTGTAAGCGCTCTCTGTAAACTTGCGGCTGAAGTCAACATCCACAAAATAGAACCAGCTACCCCACTGGTCTGCCTTGAAAGCCTCGTAGGTCAACGTTACCTTCGGCCTGCCGGCCTCGGTATCGGAATAGATGTTACGACCGAAATCGTAGTGCAACTGCAAATTCTGAGCCAAAGCGGCTGTCATCATCAACGACATAACCGCAGTAAAAAAAACTTTCTTTTTCATACCTTTTATATTAGTATTGGTTTGTGATAAAATTTCGTCAGTTAGCGCCGTTTTGTTCCAACGGCCGAATCCGCTTATCCGTTCAGCTGAACCTCCAGTTTTGTAACAAAACGGCCTCCTTCCAGATTGGCAGTCAGCTCGAAGCGGTCGGGATAGAGCAGTTTCAGCCTTCGGCGCAGCACCTTCATACCCACACCATGCACGTGCAGATTGCCGTTCTTAGGCTCGGCCGGCAGATTGTTGCTGCTCTGGTACACCAGACGTCCTTCCCTGATTTCCAGATCCAGACAGATGGCCCCAGGCTCGTTCAGACTGCCACAATGCTTGAAGCAGTTCTCCATGAGCGGCAACAGCAGCAAGGGTGCTACGGGCTGCTTAGGATTGTCGATGTGCGTATTGAAACGGAGTGCATCCTCGTGCTGCATACGCAACCGCTGCAAAGCTGCCAGTTCCTGCAGATGCTTCACCTCCTCGCCCACTTCCACGTGTTCCTGTCGGGCACTGTAGGTAAAATAGCGCATCAGTTCACTCAGGTTCGTTACAGCGTCCGATGCCTTCTGCGGGTCGAGCCAAATCAGGGCATCGATGTTGTTGAGCGTGTTGTAAAGGAAGTGCGGATTCAGCTGGCTTCGCAGAATCTGGTTCTCCATCTGGCTGCGTCTGAGGCGAACTTCCTCCAGGCTCTCGCTTGCCACAATGCTGGTCAAGGCTCCAATGGTCAGCGCTACGCAGATAACCTGCAACGGCAGGATCATATCGGAAAACAGCAGCAGAAGCACTCCTGCCATAATTACCAGCCAGCACTTCAGGTAAAGCGCCAGCATACGCCTGCGGGTATAAATCTGCTGTACCAGCCAGTCATCGTCCTTCCAGGTACGATACTTAACCCAAAGGTTCACAAGCGCCACTACCAGAAGGAAGAGCGCCAGCAAACCGCCGAGCACCAGAAACGGCAAGGGAAGCAAACCCGACAACTGATTCATTACTGTAGCTGTTTAGAGTCTCCCGGATTCAAGCTGACCTTCCACGATTTTGCGCCGCACCGAATCTGGCAAGTTCCGCGTGTCGGGCGCCGCGAAGCCACCTTCAGACTGGTAATCCTGCCATTCTTCCAGGCAAAGTCCAGTACAAAGCCTCCACGGGCGCAAAGCCCTTTCACCTCGCCTTCGGCTTTCCAGGCATCCGGCAGAGCGGGCAACAGCGATACCGCTGAAGTTCCCATCTGTCCGGCTTGCTTCCGGCTGGCCGACGCCTTATATTCCGACTGCATCAGCATCTCCATCACTCCAGCACAACCGCCGAAGTTTCCGTCTATCTGGAACGGTGAATGCGCATCCAACAGATTCGGATAAGTTCCTCCACCGCCACGTCCGTGAGGGTCGATGAAGGTAAGCAGCATCCGATAGGTCTGGTAGGCTTTTTCGGCATCCCGCAGACGTGCCTGCAGGTTAACTCGCCAGCCTGTACTCCAGCCTGTACTGCGCGGGCCCTTGATCTCGAGCGTACGGGCGCAGGCTTTAGCCAGGTCGGGCGTTCCTTCCACAGTAATATGGTGGCCCGGATAGAGTCCGAACAGATGGCTCTGGTGACGATGATACGGATCCTCGCCTTCCCAATCGTGGTAGAACTCCTGCAGGTTGCCTCGCTGACCGATACGGTACGGCAGCAGTTTATCAAGGGCAGCCGTGATGGAATCCTGATAGGCAGCATCGATGCCCAGTTCACGGGCTGCTGCACGGGTATCGAGCAGACATTCTCGGATCATGGCCAGATCGGCAAAACCGCCATAGAAGACTCCTCCCACAAAGGCATGGTCCCGGGCAGGACGTCCTTCGGCATCCGTCTTCTGGTTCACGTCCATCGCCACATAACGGTTCTCGGGCGTAGTACAGGGCGAAGTCAGCAGGAATCCGTCCTTCTCGACCATCCAGCTTAGACAGAAGTCGGCGGCGCCTTTCAGCACAGGGTAAGCCCGACTGAGGAAATCCCTGTCGAGCGTAAACGAGTAATGTTCCCAAAGGTGGGTCGAAACCCAAGCGCCTCCCATGTTCCAGTTGGCCCAACTCGGATCTCCTCCGCGACGTCCTACAGGATTGGTCAGGCCCCAGATGTCGGAGTTATGTCCCAAACACCAGCCTTTCTGCACATTGTAGTAGTTCCTGGCCGAAATCTCGCCCGACGGAGGCAGACTCTGCACGAAGTCGAGCATCGGCTGATGCATCTCCGTCAGGTTTGCCACTTCAGCAGGCCAGTAGTTCTCTTCGAGGTTGATGTTAGTGGTGTAGTTGCAACTCCACGGCGGCAGCAGATGTTCGTTCCAAAGACCCTGCAGATTAGCCGGAACACCTTTCGTGCGCGAGCAGGAAATAAGCAGATAACGTCCGAACTGGAAGTACAGTTCCTCCAGATCGGGATTGGCCTGCTTCTCTTCGGTATATTTGCGCAGCTGCACATCGGTAGGCAAAGCTGCGATAGCAGGATCGGTGTTTCCCAGATTCAGGCTCACGCGGTTGAAGTACCGGCCGAAATCATCCACGTGCTGCTGCAGTAACTGCACATAGGGCTTCCGGGCAGCCTTCTCAATGCGTTCGCTAACAGCCTTCATATAGTCGCGACCCTCCTTTACGGGATCCTTGAAGCGACCGTTGAAGCTCGTTACGTTGCTCACCAGAATGAGGGCTTCCGTACAGTTCTTCAGTTCGAGTGCCTGTCCGTTCAGGGGCGACACCTCGCCTCCTCCCAATGGCAGGACTCGGACCTTCGTACAAAAGTGTATGCCGCGACGGTTGTGCAGCATCATCTCCGAACTCGTGTAACTGGGCGACGAAGCATAAGCCACGTAACCCGACATCTGGAGATCACCCTCGCGTGTACATTTCACTTCCACAGGCAACAGGCTGTTCAGGCCTATACGCTCATGAATCGTGGCACCGTTCCGTCCTTTCAAATGAATCACAATAACACTGTCGGGTGCCGATACGAAGTAGGTACGATCCGCATTCCCGCAACTGACGCGTGCTATGGCACTGTCAAGCTGAAGGGTGCGGCTGTATGGGTTACCTTCGTCCGTGTGCGCTGCAAGATCGGTAAGCAGGAGGTTGCCCAGTGGCTGATAGTTTTGTGTATAGTCGCCCTGAACAGCCTTGATGGCTTCTTCTGCATGCGCATAGTCTTCCTGATCGAGGAACATCCGTATACGTTCCAGATTGACCCAGGCATTAGGCGAATAGACCTTATTCCAGCTGGGCTCGCCGGTCCAGAGGGTCAGGTCATTGAGCGACAGACGGTCTTCCTGCACGCCGCCATACACAGCAGCTCCGAGGTTTCCGTTGCCGATTACCAGCGTCTCTTCGAAACACGTTGCTGGACGGTCGTAGCGAAGCTGCAGGTCTGCTTTGGCCGACAATGCCACAGCAATGAAGGCTACAAAAGCTCCGAATCTTTTCATACCGTTAAGGCAATCAATACCTGAGACCCAACTGATCATTTTGCACCGGGTGCAGCATCGTTGCCTACAAAGTTGCTGTTATTCTGCTGAGCGGAAGCGGCCTTACGCTGCGAGCGCGACGGAAGGGTCATTGCCTCCTGAGGCATACGGTCACGATGCAGTACATCCAGTACAGGTTCCTTAACGCCACGCATCACGGCCTTGTCCGGACCCGTCACATCCATCACAATCACCTCATTGCGACCCTTCTTAAGCCAGCAACCGGGCATATAGAGCGTCTGCTGCGGGCCCACGTTCCAGAAGCGGCCCAGGCAGTGTCCGTTCACCCAAATCAGACCCTTACCCCAAGTGCTCAGATCCAGATAGGTATCGCCCACCTGCTTCACCTCGAAGGTTGCCTTGTAGTAGCCGGCCTTCTCGTACTGCGTTGCCGGAGCAGGCATACGGGTTGGCGACGGGGTAATCTGCATATCGGTGCTCAGACCGTTTTCAGCCAATGGCTTGAAGTTACGCGAGTTGACAAAATCGTACGATACAGGCAGCAGTTCCACATCCCAGTTGCGAAGGTCGAAGGTAACATCGGCCTGCGGTGTGCTGGTCCAGAGTTTCACGGCATGCTCAATACCCTTGCGGTCCAGAATCAGCTTGCTGTAGTTGATGCGTCCCATAGCCTCCACCAGAATCTCCAGGCGTCCGCCCTTCGGCTGGGCCGGTATACGGATCACACTCGACTGTTTATTGCCACGATAGGTCTGTCCGACGAGCTTTCCGTCCACGAATACCGAGATGAAATCATGTGCATCCTGCAGTTCCAGATAACCGTCGGCCTCAAAGGCAGGCAGGAAGCACGAATAGAGAACCGAGCCGTAGCCCTGATTGTAGAACTCCATGTTGTGCACATACTCCGACTTGATTACCTCCGGTCGGTTTTCGGCAGCAAAGAGCGGTGCAAAATCATTCACCTCGAACTCCTGAACCTCCACAACCGGCTTGGCCTTGGGGACAGCCGGCAGCTTGGTCTGGCTGTACTGCTGGAGGAGTTCGCGCAGCTGGAAGTATTTGGGTGTAGCGGCGCCCTGTTCGTTTACGGGAGCGTCGTAGTCATAGCTGGTGCAGTCGGGCGAGAAATGCGTATTGTTCGAGCCGGCCCACTGTCCGAACGAAGTACCGCCGTGGGTCATATAGAGCGAGAACGAGATACCGCGTTCCAGCATATCCTTGATGCCGCCTACCATCTTGTCGGCAGGACGGGTCTGATGGGCCGTTCCCCATCCGTCGAACCAGCCGCTCCAGAATTCCGAGCACATCTTGGGCGCATCCGGACGCATCTCACCCACTTTGCTGAACTGCTCGTCGATGTTGGCACCCGTACCGAAGTTCATGGTCCAGAGCAAGTCCTCGAGAGCGTTATCGGTAAAGTTGCTCGACCAGTCGCACTGGAACATCATGGTCTTGTCCCAACCTGCGGCACGCAGCGAATCGCGCACGGCACTCACATAAGGCTTATCCTTGGCATACGAACCGTATTCGTTCTCCACCTGAATCATCAGGATGTTGCCGCCGTTCTCCAGACGGAAAGGTGCCAGTTCTTTGGAGAGGGCACGCTCAAAGCGGCCCACCGAACGCATGAAGTCCGGATTGAGCGAACGGAGATTCATATCATCGTATTTGAGCAGCCACCACGGCAGACCGCCCATTTCCCACTCGGCACATACATACGGACCGGGGCGCACAATCACCCACATGCCGTTCTTCTGGCAAAGACGCACAAATTCGGCAACGTTCTTCTCGTCGGTCTTGAAGTCGTACACGCCTTCCTCCTGTTCGTGCAGGTTCCAGAAGACATACAGGCAGACCGTATTCATACCCAGCGCCTTGCACATCCGGATGCGATGTTCCCAATAGGGACGCGGAATACGTGCGTAGTGCATTTCGGCGGCTTTCACCACAAACGGCTTACCGTCCAGCAGGAAGGTACCCTTACCCTGTTCGAAGGTATGTACGGCAGGCTTGGCCGATACAACACAGCACGAAAGTGCCAGCAGGGCAGTCATAAGGAATTGAGTAGCTTTGGTTTTCATATTGTGTAATTTTAGGCGTTATCAATAGTGCAAAGATAGTAATATCTTTTGGTTTTTTCCAAATGTTTTCAGGCTTTTTTTCCAAAAAAAGCAATTTTTTCATAACTTGTCCGTTATTTATCAAGTTAATATGACTTTCATAAAACAAAAAACGCAATTCCAAGCACTTGGCGCCGGCATTTTGCTGGCTGTCGCGCTGTCCGGCTGCAAGTCGGCCAAACTCTCCACGGCCCTGCAGGAAATTGAACGCGGCGAGTACTACAAGGCATCGCAGACCCTGAAACAGGTGTATCGGAAAACCGATCCGCGCAACGAACGCGCCAAACGCGGCGAGGTTGCGTGGTATCAGGGCATTGTGTACGATAAGCTCATGATGCCGGCAATGGCTGTATCGGGCTACAAGAATGCCGAACGCTACGGCTGGGACGATCCCACGCTCCAGTTATGCATCGCCCGCGCCCTGCATCATAACGGCAAGTACAGCGAGGCGGTCAAGTACTACCGGCAGCACCTGGAATACTATCCCGATGACGACGAGGCGAAGGCCGGTCTGGAAGGCGCAGCTCAGTCTGCCCAGTGGAAACTGGACGGCAGCCGGTACGAGGTGAAGCGTTTTCCGCTCATCAACTCACGCCGTGCGGAATTCAGTCCTGCCGTTTGGGGCGAAAACGACGATGAGCTCTACTACACCACCAGCAATGACAAGGTCGAGGGCGATGACGTGAGCGACATTACGGGCACCAAGTACTGCGACATCTGGGTAACGCGTCGCGATGAGAAAGGCAAGTGGCAGAAGCCGGAGCCCGTTGCATCGCTCTGCACGCAGTACGATGAAGGTACACCTTCGTTCAGCGCCGACGGACAGTCATTATATTATACGTGCGCAGGAGGCGGTGCCGGTATGCCTGCCGCTCCCCAGATTTATGTATCGCGCCGCAGCGATGCCTCGTGGAGCAAGGGAACCATGCTGAACATGCTGGGCGATACGCTCTCCACCTATGCACACCCGGCACTTTCGCCCGATGGCCGATACCTTTATTTTGTAAGCGACATGCAAGGCGGCGAAGGCGGCCTCGACCTCTGGCGCTGTCCGATGGATAACGACCAGCCCGGCTTCCCCGAAAATCTCGGCAAGGCAATCAACACGCACGGCGATGAGATGTTCCCCACCTTCTCGCCCGACGGGCTGCTCTACTTCTCGAGCAACGGCCGCGAAGGAATGGGCGGACTGGATCTGTACAGCGCACGTCTTGATGATTGGGGAACCTGGCACGTAGAACACCTCGGCGCTCCCATGAACTCGGCCGGCGACGATTTCGGCATGACCTTCATGCACGCCACTCAGGCCAAGCAGGAAGGCTGGTTCAGCTCGAACCGCAATCAGGGAAAGGGCTACGACAACATCTACTCCTTCCTCCTGCCCTCCATCACGGTGCGCATATCCGGCACGGTGTACGATACCGACGAGGAACCCATCCCCGAGGCGATTGTGCGCGTTGTAGGACGCAACGGAATGAACTTCAAATCAGTTACCAAGCCGGACGGCACCTACGAGGTGCTCATCGACCGGTCGACGGAATACGTCATGATGTCGGGCAAGACGGGCTACCTGAACCGCAAGTCGCAGTTCACCTCCGATCCCGAAGAGGAGGATGCCGACTATGTGGTGGACTTCATCCTGCCCTCCATTGCCGAACCTGTCATGATCGACAATATCTTCTACGACTATAATCAGGCAACGTTGCGCAAAGAGTCGTTCCCGGCCCTCGACGAACTGGTGGCACTTCTGAACGACAACCCCTATTGCACCATCGAACTGGCTGCCCATACGGACCGTGTAGGTTCGCAGGAGTATAACCTCGAACTCTCACAGCGTCGTGCCCAATCGGTCTGCGACTATCTGGTTGAACAGGGCATAGCCGCCGATCGTCTGTCGCCCGTAGGCTACGGCAAATCGGAGCCAGTTACCGTCGACGAGAAACTGTCTCTCAAATATCCTTTCCTTCCTCTTAATCAGGTGCTCGACGAAAACTTTGTCGATAATCTCCCGCCTGACCAGCGTGCCATTGCCGATCAGATCAACCGCCGTACCGCCTTTTCCGTTACAAGTCTGACGTACGGTCTGTAGCTCTACTTACCTATCAATACCTTCCGGCCATTATAAAGGTAAATGCCGGGAGTGGTGGGCCTGTTAATAAGACGAGTACCGTTAAGCATGAACCACACACCTTCCTCCGGCTGACCGTCTGTCAGATCATTGATGGACGTAAAATCTTCCTCCCTGAAAACAAACGAGGCGTAGCCGTTGGCATCGATGGACAGCTGCGTAATGGGCTTCGACATCAGCAACTTTCCGTCCGTATTGGCATTATTGAGCTTGGCGGCGGGCTTGGAGGTGTTGGTCAGACAGTTGTTGGCAATCGAATCATTACCCGAACTGCCGGCAACCATATACGGATAAGCCCAGCCGGCACAATACGTAAGTCTGGATTTGTTATTGGCCGGGAAAATGTAATACCTCTTTTTGCTTGAGGAGTTTGTAACTTCTACCGAACTCTCCCATATCGACGGGTCGTAATCCACATGGAAAATGACAATCCCGCTTCCCGGCAGCTTTTCGTCCCATCCTTTCTGCTGACGGTTCTCTACGATGTAATATTCGTTCTCTGACCCGTCGTTCCGGATCAGGTACGCCTGCGGTTCATCGCACAGGGCAGGCATATCGGTGATACTTGCCGGAGAGGTAAGCTCGGTGGGCGTAAGCCAGCCCATCAGCATACGTTCGTGGGCCGAATAGCCGCACGGTCGGAAACCGCGATCGCTATAATTGCCGTAATCCATCAGGTCCCATTCTCCCACAAACGAAGTACTTCCTTCATAAAAATCGGGTAAACCGAAACAATGGCTGTACTCATGGCACAGGGTTCCGAATGAAGTTTCAACATCGGAAGTATTAACTACCTCCTGCACACAGCAGTAGCTGTCAATGTAATACTCCTTGGCGTCGACGCTTACCGTGCGGTAGCTGCGGAAATCTTCGTCATCGGCTGTTTCCAGATTCTCGTGCCGGCTGAGCCACCACTGATGCGGCCAGATTGTACTGCTGCCTCCACCGGCATTCATGCCTTTACCGGCATAAATAATGAGCAGCTGATCGACGAAACTGTCGCCGTCCCAATCGTAAAGACTCCAGTCGATACTCTGCGTCTGCAGTACATCCACAATATCATCGACCATATACTGTGAGTATTCATCATGCTCGTAAGTGCTGCGATACTTCCAGCAGACATCGGGCAACTCAACAATCAGCAGATCGAACGTCAGGTTGAACTGCCCATAGCTCTGCGCCATGAAATAGTCATGAACCGAGCCGACGTACGATCCTTCGGTGTAGTTTTCGGTATTTAATATGTTGTTCCATGTTGCCAGCGCAGCCGGATGGTCTTCGGCAAAGTCCTGATCCTGAAACGAGGCAAGCACCACCAGCTGATGGCGGTTGCCGATATAGGGGTTCCCGGCACTTTGCAGCAACCGCGTGCGACGCTGTACGGCCTGCGGGTTATGCTTTCCTACCCTGCACCCGCGTTGGGGAACAAAATCGGAAGCAGATGCTGTCAGCGCTATCAGGAGCAACAGAAGGGTTGTAAGGGGTTTCATAGAAAGTGTAAAGGGTAAAGAATAGAATGAATTGGGAGTTAATAAATGGGAGTGAGCGGGAGTTAACTGGAGTTAGCGGACGATTGATTCTGCTGCTAACGAACAAATGATTCGTCCCAGAGGTGGTATCGTC
>JAGBQS010000058.1 GCA_017632695.1 Bacteroidales bacterium | reverse complement strand
GCTTTCGAAAAGTTCTGAAGCAACTATAATCTTTTATGGTAGGTTTCGAAAAATTCTAAACGAAGTATAAAGTTTTATGGTAGCTTTCGAAAAGTTCGGAAGCAACTATAATCTTTTATGGTAGGTTTCGAAAAATTCTAAACGAAGTATAAAATTTTATGGTAGCTTTCGAAAAAATCGGAACGAACAAGCTGTAGGTATAAAAATAAAACGACCCGCACATTTGAGCATCGTTGAGAGGCTTGGCGGGTTCTGGCGGCGCAAAGGTACGGCTTTTTCTTGGAATAACCAAATTTTATGAAAGAAAAATGTCAGAAAACAAAAAAAGCCACCAACTGATCACAACATTAGCTGGTGGCTTAATATAGATGCAGATATGTATAGTTAAGCAATACGCTTAGTGAAGAAAACTCTGCAATAAGCAAACTTACCTATAGCTATTCAATCTGCTTACGCTTTCTTCTTAGGAGCTTCTGCAGCGGGTTTGGCTGCAGGAGCAGCTTCGGCTACAGCAGGAGCAGCCGGTTCGGTCTTTTCCTTACCTAAGTATTCAGGGAGCTGCATGCCGGCCTGTTCGAAGAGATCCTGCAAAGGCGGGATCGACTTGTAGAGGCTGGACAGGAAGTTGGCAGTAGAGCCGCCCTTGCCGTTGGCACCGCCGTTATCCCATACGGTAACCTTATCGATGCTGATACCCTTGATGGCATCCACCTGTGTTCTGACGAGTTCTGGCAGCTTCTCCAAAAGGAGGAGGGTATAGGCCTTAGTGGCATCACCGCCGGCAGCCTGTATCATCTTGTCGTAACCCGATGCCTGCTTGGTGAGCACTTCGTACAGACCCTTGGCCTCAGCCTCCATCTTGGCAGAAATAGCCTCGGCTTCACCACGGGCACGGGTAGCGGCAGCAATACCTTCGCCTTCGGCCTTGGTCTTGATGGCATCGGCTTCACCCTTGGCCTTGATGGCAACAGCATCGGCATCACCCTTGGCACGGAAGGCAACCGAATCGGCCTCACCCTTGGCATTGACACGCTTGCGCTCGGCTTCGGCTTCGGCAGCCACAATCATACGCTGTTTCTCGATTTCCTGTGCTACAATGACGTTAGCCTTCTGGGTAGCCTGCTCACGCTCGGCACGGGCCAACTCGGCCTTCTGTTCGGCTGTATAGGATTCCTCGAGAGCCTTGGCAGCTGCAATCTTCTCGGCAGCCGTAGCACGACGCTGAGCCTCGGCCTCACGTTCGCGCAGGTCGGCATTCGAATTGGCAATATCCACCTTGGCGTTGTTCTCGCCCTTGATGGCCTCGGCATTGGCCGCAGCCACAGCCTTACGGGTTTCCATCTCGAACCGTGCCTTGCCCGATTCACCGGTCATTTCCTGTTCGGCCACCTTAGCCTTGGCATCGTTCTCCTTCTCGGCCACTTTTACGCGGGCATCGTTGATAGCCTTGGCGGCTGCTTCCTTACCCACAGCCTCGATGTAGCCCGATTCGTCCTTGATATCGGTGATGTTGACGTTGATCAGCTTCAGACCGATCTTCTTCAACTCGATTTCCACATTCTTCTTGATGTTCTCCTGGAAGACATCGCGGTCCTGGTTCAGTTCCTCGATACTCATGGAAGCAATAACCAGACGCAACTGTCCGAAAAGGATATCGCGCGCCATGTCCTGAATATCGTTGGCCGAAAGACCCAGCAGACGCTCGGCAGCACTGTTCATCGAATCGGCCTCGGTGCTGATACCCACGGTGAATCGGCAGGGAACGTCCACGCGGATGTTCTGGCGCGAAAGGGCATTGGTCAGGTTGGCCTCGATGCTGATAGGGGTGAGCGACAGGTAGGCATAGTCCTGAATGATAGGCCATACGAAGACACCGCCTCCGTGTACGCACTTGGCCGAACCCTTACCGGTTGAACCGTAAACAACCAGGATCTTGTCCGAAGGGCAACGGCGATACCGTTTCAGGATGGCGGCCACCAGAACGACTGCCACTACGACGAAGATAAAAATCAAACTAACTCCAGATTCCATTTGTTTTGTGTTTTATGAGTGAATAATTTAAGTTTCAGATAACGTTTTTACTTATATTGCTTTTGAAGGCGTATATCGGATTACAGTTTCGTAACGAGCACCACATCGCCCTCCACCACGTCGGTAATCTTTACCTTGCCGCCGGTGGCAATGCTTTCAGGGTCGGCAGTAAGGGCCTCCAGTTCGTGCATCGATCCGTTGAACGACAGCATGATCTTACCGGTAGCAGCCTTGTTGGCGGGAATGGTCAGGTAAACATCGGCACTCTGTCCGATAGCTTTCTTAACGCGGAAGGTATTGTCCTTGTCGAGCTTCAGTACCATGTAGAGCAGCCAGGCAATCAGCGCCATGAAAACCAGTCCGACAGCAGCGGCTACGAAGCCCAGAATGATACGGTTTCCGATGGTGTTCCAGAACAGGACACCCGTCCAGCCGAATCCCAGCACGAAGCAAACGATGCTTTTAATGGAAACGAGGTGAAAACCGTCGGCATCGAAGTCGGCGCCCGATGTGTCGGAAAAATCAGGGACATCGGCATCGGCGTCTGCATCGAAGCCCATAAACGTGGCAATAGCCTGAATGACAAATACCACACTTGCTAAAAGAGCCAGCACCCAATAGATTTGAAGGGCAAGGTCAAAAGAGCGAAAAGTTTCGATCATAGTAAATGAAAGGTTTTAGTAGATTTACAGTAAAAAATGCTTTATGTGGTACAAAGATAGGAGGTTTGGCTGATATTTTATCAGTTTTAGGCAAAAATCGTACGTTTGGATTTGTGTTTTTTGAAAAAAAGACATATTTTTGCCACTTAAAATTGCAAAAATGGCCTTTTCACTTGATTTGCGCGATAATCGGAGATTCCGTTCCGATGCGCCAGTTGTAATGGGTATTGTGAACATCACGCCCGATTCCTTCTTTGCCGGAAGCCGCAACCTGACTTCGGCCGACCCTATGGCAGCCTTTACCGATGAAGTTGCCGAAGCCCTTCGTGAAAGAGTAATGCAGATGGTGCAGCAAGGTGCCGGCATGATCGATGTAGGTGCCTGCAGCACACGCCCCGGAGCTGCCGATGTGAGTGCTGCCGATGAGCTGCACCGGCTGGAATGGGCTTTGCCGATAGTGAAAGAAGCCATCGGCCGTGCATTGGCTCAAGCGGATAGGGCAGGGGAAAGGATTGTTCCGGTATCGGTGGATACCTTCCGTGCCGGTGTGGCACAGGCGTGTGTGGAACGGTTGGGAGCGGATATCGTGAACGATGTTTCGGGCGGTACTGCCGATCCTGATATGCTGCCTATGGTGGTAGCTGCCGGTGTGCCCTATATCCTGATGCATCTGTATCCGACGGAACTGAAACTGGAGTATCCGGATGGGGTATATGCAGGGGTAAGCACGTTCTTCAGGGAACAGCTGGACAGACTGTCGGCATTGGGCTGGAACGGCGGACAACTGGCCCGTAAGGTGGTGCTGGATCCCGGTTTCGGCTTTGCCAAGAACCTGGATGAGAACTATGAGCTGTTTGCCGGATTAAGCCGTTTCAAGACCGATTATCCGCAGTATCCGCTTTTGGTGGGTATTTCGCGCAAGAGCATGATATATAAATTTTTGAGCACCGATGCCGAACATGCTCTGAACGGAACAACGGTGCTCAATACGCTTGCCTTGCAGGCCGGAACCGACATCCTGCGTGTGCACGATGTGCGGGAGGCGGTGGAAGCGGTCAGGATCGTGGGAAAGGTGTTACCTTCTGCGTTTGCCGCCCATCAGGTCACGGATGCCTTCCAGGTCGAAGCCGAGTGAAAAGCGCAGGGTCTGATCGAGCGCTGAGGTCTGTGCGGTTGAGAGTACATAGCCGCCATCAATGTGGAAGGCGTTGAAGTTAACGCCGGCACCGAAGGTAAAGTATTTACGGTCGCCCTTGTACTCATTCTCGTAGTGGTAACCGGCACGCAGGAAGAAGCGACGGTCGTAGGTGTATTCCAGACCCAGTCCCCAGTTGATTTCGTGGAACTCTTCCTTCTGTCCGCCGGGGGCATCGTTGAACGATTTGAAGATGCCCTTGATGCCCGACATATCATAGTAATCCTGCTTGGCAGCCTCGAATGCCTCCTGATCAACCTGTCCGGATTCGTCGTAGAACTGCCACGACTGTGGGAAGGTAGGTACCAGGAACTTATTGGCATCGTAGTTAATAGAGAGCAGGTTGTAATCGTCCAACGGGAAGGTGAACGAGGTACCGATACGCAGGTTGCACGGCAGGAACTGCGAGGTGGCATTGCCGTCGTAGCTGACCTTACCGCCAATGTTACTCAGGTTCAGGCCCCACGACCACTGGCACTCGCTGTAGCCTAACTGGGGGAAAGCCGTATAGTAGGCAGCCACATCGGCAGCAAAAGTGTTGGCGGGTTCGTTGTCGCCGTCATCGTAGGTCATATCGCTATGGATGTAGCGCATAACAACGCCCATCGAGAAGTTTTCGGACAGCATACGGGAATAGCCCAGGTCGATGGCCATTTCGAACGGATTGATTACCTGTACCAGATTACCGTCGGTGTTGTAGGCTTCCACCTCGCCCAGACTGAAGTAGCGGAACGAGGCCGAGATGGCCTGATTGTCGTTATAGCCGAACTTGGTGTAACCGGAAACGTAGGCCAGGTTGATGCCGCCTACCAGTTTGCGGAGCCAGGGGGTGTAGTTGACCGATATGCCGGCCCGGCTGTAGGCAAAGGCATATTTTGCCGGGTTCCAGTATTGCGAATTCTCGTCAGGTTCGGTAGCTGCTCCGACGTCGCCCATCGCACCGCCACGGGCATCGGGGGCAACGCCCAATGAGATGGTAGCTGTCTGGACAGGGTTGTATTGCTTGGCCGCATCTATGGTTGAAGACGAGGTTGAACTTTCGCCGGTCGAGATCTGTGCCATTGCGGCAACGGTCGACATCAGGGCTGTCAGTACGATGATAATAAACTTTCTCATATTATATATAACGCACGCAGGCGTATTTTATTATTCGGGAGATGTGAAATGTCGTTAAACTCAGTTAAAGGGATTTAATATACAGGGTACTTAATATACAATGAGGAGTTTCGAATCGGTTGCCGTTTCCTCGCTGCCTGCCGTGAGGTAAGCCTTGTAGACGTATACGCCCGGAACAAGGGTAGCCGACCACTGGATAGCCGTTGAGCCCATCAGGGCCGATGTCTCGTCGGCATTCAGCGCCGAGTTCAGTTCTGTAAGTTCGGTGGCACCTTCTTTCAGGTAAACCACTTCCGATGAACTGGATGAGGCAGTCGTGTCGAGTACCTTTACACCGGTCTGGGTAAATACCTGCAGCCGGAGTTCCTCGGCACTTTCCGGACGGTTGTGAAGCACGCGGAACGTAACGGTTTCACCTTGCCGTACCGGCGACGGATAGGCCTGCAGCAGGGCAATGGTGGCCTTCTTCCGGTTGCTGACGGTAAAGGTGAAGGTGCGGCTGGAAACGTTGTTGTATACGTCCCAAACACGGAAGGTGGCCCGGTAGGTACCTTCTTCGAGGTCGTCGATCGAATACTTCACGTTTCCGTGTGTGGCATCGCCGGTAAAGGTGGTGAAATAGTTGTTCAGCACATACTGGCGGTTGGTCTGCAAGTGGTTCGAAAGACATTCAATGTAAAGACATACATCGTGTCCGATGCTGTTGCCTGTGGCATTGATGCCGCTGGAGTCGGTCACCTCGGCATAGAAGAACGGAGTCAGACCTACCTTGTCTCCGCTGCGGAACGAGTCATCGTCCAGGAAGCAGGCTACAATGACGGGTGGTACGGTATCGGTCTCGGTGGGAGCCGCACCGGCACTCAAAGTGAACTGGTTGTAGTAGCCTTGTCCTTCTGCGCCCTCGTCGCTGCAGGCATAAAGGTTGATCAGTCCCGTAGACTGGCTGTACAGGATATCCTGAGGTACCTTGAAGCTGAACTGGAATATGCCGTTCTTTACCCAATCGCGTCCGGTGAATACTTTGCGGGTACGCGAAGCAAAGGTCATGACGGGCTCCTGATAGATACCTTTATCGGCTGTTATCGAATCTTCGGCATCGTAAACGGTCGGGTAAATCAGTCCGTTGAAGGTCGAATCGATTTCGGTGCTGCCCAGTTTGCAGATATGTCCGCTTACCGTTACCGTGCTGAGGGTCTGCCAGGTTCCGCTTACCGAATCGACCACCATTTCGTGTTCAGGGAAGGCAAGGGTCATCGAAGGATCGCCCAGCAGGCAGAAGTTCAGTTTGTTGTAGTTATTGCCGATTTGCCGTTTGGCAACGCGCAGAATATCGCCCAGACGGTATCGGGTACCATCTTCATGACGGTCGAAGAGATGGTTGATAAACGCCTGGTTAAGTGACAGGTTATCGCCTGCATATACTACGCGTGTAGTGGAAATCAGTCCGATGGCTCCTCCGTTAGGGTTGAGCAGCAATGCTTCACCCATGGAAATATCGTCGGCATCGTAGCGCGAAACCGAACAGGAGGCAGTAATCCACAATGGGAAATGTTTCATGTTCAGCTGGCTGGCAAGGCTGACGTTCATCAGGCTTTCGTGCGTGATGCTTTGCGTGGAACCGTGTCCGGCATAGTTGAGCATCAGACAGCCCTGCTGCAGGGCGTTGTTGAGTTCCTTGCGTGCGTCCGGATAATCGGTGCCCGATGAAGATGTGGACTGCGAATAGGCCGGCAGATAGATTTTCTGATAAACAAATTCCTCATGTCCCTGGCTCAGCAGCGAACTGATAAGGCGTTCGTTGTGCCGTATGTGCAGGTTCGGCGAGTCGGTGCCGGATGCGTCCATCTTGTCATCGTCCGACAGGAAGCAGAGCCGGTTCTTCCAGTTGCCCATCTGGTTGGCCTTATCGTAGGCAATGAGTTTGTTTACCACCGCTTCTGCCTGTTCGGCCGAGCTGATGGCCAGACGTCCCACGCCAATGTCGAGACCTTCCGAGTTCAGATAGTAGTATCCGTTGGAGGTTCTTCCGCCGTCGCTGTCGTCCAGGAATCCGAAGTAATCATCGACGGTGGTTGAGCTGGTTTCGGCCAGCGAGGTTTCGGTCTGATAGGTCGGCAGCAGATAATTGCTCTGTGTGGCTGCAAAATTGTCGTATGTACCGTCGCCGAACAGCAGGAAATAGAGCAGGTCGTTGCTTCCGCCGTCTGCCCGGTCGTACAATTGTTTCAGGAAAAGACGGATGGCCGTTACATCGGGCACGCCGCTGCTGTATTCGTGGTAGATTTCGGTCGGAGTGACAATGTAGTAACTCAATCCGTCGTGTGAGGCACGGTGTTCAGCCAGTTGCCTGGCATACTGATATAGTCCGGTCGGGGTCAGGATAACCAGATTGGCAGGCTTCAGGGAATGCAGATCCTGATTGGAAACGTTGCCCACGCGGCTTACACCCAGAAAAGCATTGCTGGCAAGGTTCACAACGGCATACTCACGGATACCCGTTTCCTGCGGAACGAATACGGCATTGCCTTCGCTGTCGATGCCGGCATTGAACTGCTGGATCCGGATGTCGGTGGGCGAGGTGATGTCCCAAACCTGCATGTTGCTGTTCAGTCCGCTTAGACGGTAGGCTTTCAGTTTGGACAGGGCTTCGCTGTTGCGGAACAGCATGAATGCTTCCTTGCTGGATGCCTGCAGGTCGCATTTGCCTTGCAGCCGGATGTAGTTCAGCCTGGCTTTCGATGCCGTAGCCGTTCCATTGCTGTATGTGATGCGTACGCGGGCGCCGGTCATATCGGCCGTTGTGTCAAGTTCTTCGCGATAGGTGGCCTCGTTGCCGAAAGCATACGTGCTGGTTGTGGCCGAGATGGTCTGTGTACCGATTTCTGTGCCGTCAAGCTGAATCTTGATTGTACTTGAAGAAGCGGATTGTGTCATGAATCCGACGGCTATGCGGGCTGTACCGTACTTCAGGGTGTGTCCGCTAAGCCATGATTCTTCCGGCAGAGTGAATGTCTGGCTGGATGTAGTCAGGAAGTTCTCGCCATACCACCAGCGACCGGTCTCGCCTATGTTGACGCTTTCCAGTTCATGGAGCCAGTATTCATCGTATTCGCTGAGGGTATCGGAAACAGCGGCAGTTGTGTTGGATTCCAGGGTTTCGGGCGACAATGGGGCTTCGTCAGACTTCTGGTGCAGGAAATAGCAGGCTGTCTTGGCATAGGGGTGCTGGCGCTGTACAAAGCCGTTCGACGTGTTGTAAGTTCACTCGATCAGACCGCGTCCATAGAACAGGATCCGCTGATTGGCATCATCGTGCACCGCAGCTACTTCCGGAACATCATCGATGTGCTGGCTGCTGAACGCTTCGCCCAGTGTGTGTCCGCCATAGCCGTAAACACCCACCCGGCTTGGGTCGCTGAACCCCCAGTTGCGCAGCTGGCTGTATGTAATGGCATAAATACCGTCTTTGCCTTCGTCAAGAGAGATCTTTACCCAAGTGCCTTCGCTCAAGGCCGAATGTTCGGCCCAGGTATGAGCAGCGCGTCCGACATTCGGAACCAGAACAAGGAGTAAAGATAATATGGAAAAAGATAATTTGTGCATATGCATTGCTGTTAACGTTTATAATAACGTGCACGCACACGAAATATTGTTAAGGTGAGAAAAAAATCTTTCAAAGGGAAAAAAGAAAGCAGCAGGCCTGTGAGCCGGGTTCTGTACCGCTCCGAAGAACGGCGTCTGCCATTAATCTCGTCCCGCCGTTACCGACGGGCTTTAGCAATCTACCCCCTGACATCGGGCGGGCAGCCCTTATCGCCAGTATACATGATCTTACAACCCATGGGACGTACGGCCACTCCGTATTGCTACGTGTGCGGTGAGCTCTTACCTCGCCTTTTCACCCTTACCTTTCTTCCGGTTTCCCGGAAAAGAGAAGGCGGTTATTCTCTGTTACGTTACCTAAACATCGCTGCCTACCGGTATATTAGCCGGCATGGTGCCCTGTGTTGCCCGGACTTTCCTCCCGCCCGAAGGCGAGCGGCAGACCGTCCTGCTGCTTTCTTTGGGGCTGCAAAGGTAGTGAAAAAAATTAAAATGATTATAAACAAATCTTATTTTTTTAGCAATTTGGCCTTCTTTTTAATATAAAATGTTAAAATTTTTCCCGAAATTAACTTAAATCGATTAAACTTCCCTATCTTTGCAGCGTCAAAAATGCGAAAACGAACAAAAAATGAATAAAACTATGAAAACTTCGCAAGTATTCGGGCTCCTTGGAGCCATGGTGGTAGTAAGCGGGCTTACTGCTGCCGGAACATACAAACTGATGGAGAAACAGACCGTTCAGGATCTGGCAGACTCTTATATGATACAGAATGACGAAAACGGACATGCTGTTCAGTTCTTCCCGACGGTGAGCCGTGCTTCGGTTACCGATAACGATTTTACTCAGGCTGCCGAAAAGACGGTTAATGCCGTGGTGGGTGTCAAGAGTACCCAGATGGTGCAGACGCAGCAATACCAGAGCATGGATCCCTTCTTCCAGTTCTTCTTCGGAAACAGGGGCGGTATGCAGCAGCCTCAGCAGAAGGCTCGTGAGGGCTATGGCTCGGGTGTCATTATTTCGTCCGACGGCTACATCGTTACCAACAATCACGTGATTGCCAATGCCGACCAGTTGCAGGTTACGCTGAATGATCAGCGACAGTTTGAGGCCACGCTGGTAGGTACCGATCCGACAACCGATATCGCCCTTCTGAAGATCGATGCCAAGGATCTGCCGACTATCGTTTTCGGCGAAAGCGATAAACTGAAAATCGGTGAATGGGTACTGGCTGTGGGCAACCCGTTTATGCTGACCAGTACCGTTACAGCCGGTATCGTTTCGGCCAAGGACCGTCAGCTGGGTATGGGACAGTCGCAGGGCAATCAGCTGGGCATCGAGAGCTTTATTCAGACGGATGCCGCTGTTAACCCGGGCAATTCCGGTGGCGCATTGGTGAATACAGCCGGAGAACTGGTGGGTATCAATACGGCTATTTACAGCGAAACAGGCAACTATGCAGGTTACTCGTTTGCCGTTCCTTCGAGCATTGTCAGCAAGGTAGTGGCCGATTTGCGTCAGTTCGGTCAGGTGCAGCGTGCCGTGCTGGGCATCCAGATTGTCAATGTGACGGCCGATCTGGTCGAGAAGGAGAACCTGAAGGTCAATGCAGGCGTTTATGTGCACGAGGTTATGGATGACGGTGCCGCTGCCGAAGCTGGAATGCTGAAGGGTGATGTGATTGTAGAACTCAATAAGGTTACTGTCCGTAATATGGGACACCTGCAAGGCGAATTGGCCCGTCATAATCCGGGTGAGAAGGTGCAGGTAGTTGTGAACCGTCAGGGTAAGGAAAAGACGCTTACCGTAACGCTGAAGAACAGTAGGGGTAATACCGATGTGCTGACCAAGAAAGGTATTGATGCCTTAGGAGTAACCTTCAAGACCCCTACAGCACAGGAACTCATGAAGTACGGTGTCCGTAAGGGTGTGCTGGTGAAATCCGTTGAGCAGGGAGGTGCCTTTGCCCGTGCCGGCATTCAGGAGAAGTTCCTCATCGTGAAGATCAACGATGCTGTGGTTTCTTCGGACAAGGACATCGAGAAGGTTTACAATCAGCTGACCACATCGCGTGATGCCGATCAGGAACCGGTCATGTTCATTGTGGGTGTTTACCCGAATGGACGTACGGCTTACTATGCCGTCGATCTTTCGAAATAAAACAAATAAGACTCTTTTTCATATAAATGATTGTTAAAGTAAGTTAGTTATAGATATGTTTTCAGTCGGGTGGTCTTCGTCGTGATGACGGGGACCACTTTCCTTTTGCGGATCAGGGCCGTGTAATCGGTTGTATTTGTCTGTAGCTGTAAAAAATTGCGTTTATTTTACCATTTTTTTTCTAAAAATTTGGAGGCAATATAATAAATC
>JAGBQS010000057.1 GCA_017632695.1 Bacteroidales bacterium | reverse complement strand
GAGGCGGTGGTCAACGTTATGAACTATGCCTACCCGTCGGGTACAAAGGGCGATGTGACTGTTGAAGCTTCGGCAAACGATGTCCGCCTGAAGTTTACGGTCATCGACAGCGGAGCACCTTTCGATCCGACTGTCCGTGCTGAAGTCGATACGACGCTTTCGGCCGAAGACCGGCCAATCGGAGGACTCGGTATTCATCTGGTCCGTCAGATCATGGATTCAATCAACTACGAGCGTGTTGACGGACGCAATGTGCTGACACTGAGAAAGAAATTCAAATAGTTAATAGTTATCAGTTAATAGTTATTAAGATATAATGAAAACAACCATCCAAGAGCAAGACGGCAACCTGGTTGCCATTCTGGAAGGCCGGCTCGATACGGCTGCTGCCCCTGAAACCGAGAAAGCAATGGCTCCGCTTTACAACAGCCAGGGACAGAACGTCATCATCGACTGTACCGCACTCGAATATGTTTCGTCAAGCGGCTTGCGTATCTTTTTGGGTATCCTGAAAAGTGTAAAGCCAAAGGGCGGTCATGTGTATATCAAGGGTATCTCCGACGATATCCGGGCCATTTTTGCTATGACAGGCTTCGTCAACCTGTTTGAGTTCAAGTAGGAAAAGAAGGGTCTTTGATTATTGTCAATCAATGCGAAACAATGTGAAACTGGATCCTCACGGCGAGGAACTGATGCAGCGGTATCGCGACTTGCTTCCCACGCTCGAAGGTTTGGCCAGGGAGGCCGACGGTCTGTTGCGTCAGGCTTTACGTGAACAGGGAATCTACGTTACTGCAATCGAGTGCCGGGTAAAGACCGAACAGTCGTTGGCCGGCAAACTCGAACTGAAGGGTGCAAAGTACAAGACGATCGATGACATTACCGATCTGGTGGGTATGCGCGTCATCACTTTTTATACCGACGAGGTCGATAAGGTGGCGGCTATTGCCAAGCGCATTTTCGACATCGACTGGAAAGAGAGTGTCGATAAACGCAAGCTTCATCAGCTCGATGCTTTCGGCTACAACTCGCTTCATTTCATCTGCCGGCTCAAGACGGGTGGTCCCCGCTTCGAGTTGCAGATGCGTACGGCGTTGCAGCATGTATGGTCCACCATCGAGCACGATATCGGCTATAAGGGTGCCGTCAAGATTCCCAACGAATATAAGCGACAGTTCAGCCGTCTGGCAGGTATGCTCGAACTGATTGACGACGAGTTCAGCCGTCTTCGTACCGTGCTTACCGACTATCGCCGCCAGATACAGTCGCTGGTGAAGTCCGGTCAGCTCAGCGAGGTGCCCCTGTCGGCCGATACGTTCCGCAGTTATCTCGACCTGAAGCCCTTCGAACGTCTGAACCGCCGCATTGCTGCCGTCAATCAGGCTGAGGTCTATCCCGTTTCGATGATGCCTTTCCTGCCTGTGCTCGAGTCTTTCGGACTTGATACCATTGGCGATGTACAGCAGTTCATTGAGGAAAACAGTGAGGATGCCTATCAGCTGGCTCTTTCCCAACTGGCAGTTACCGACCTGGATATCCTGTCGTCGAGTGCAGCCCTGCAGTATCTCTGTCTGGTTTATGTCCTTAAGCACAATGGCGGACGCGAGGGTCTGAAGTCGCTTTACGATACCATCAACGGAGAGTCGGACTCTAACGCTATTCTGGCCGATATGATGCTGGAGCAGGCGGAAACGCTTCCGTTTATGAAAGGAAAAACGCATGAAGAAAGTATGTGATTTCATTGCCCGATGGATGGGTGTAATGGTGCTGCTGGTGACGGCCTTGTCTTTGTTTGTGCCGTCATCGTTTGTCTGGATTGATACGAAGGCAATCAATCCCATGCTGGGCGTTATCATGTTCGGAATGGGACTGACGCTCTCGCCGCAGGACTTCAGGATCGTGCTGAGCCGTCCCAAGGATATCCTCATCGGATGTCTGTCGCAGTTCACGGTGATGCCGCTGTTAGCGCTGGGACTTACGTGGGCGTTCTCACTGCCTGAGGAACTGGCCATCGGTGTGATCCTCGTAGGCTGTTGCCCGGGTGGAACGGCATCCAACGTCATTACCTATCTGGCCAAGGGCGATCTGGCACTTTCGGTGGGCATGACTGCTGTTTCCACGCTGCTCGCCCCCTTACTGACACCGTTCCTGGTTTGGGCAATGGCCGGTACGATGGTCGATGTCGATACGCTGGGCATGCTCCTGAGCATCTTGTATGTGGTCATCGCGCCTATTGTGTGCGGATTGCTTTGTCAGCGTTTCCTGCCCGGACTGACCAGAAGCGTCACTCCTTATCTGCCTGCCGTTTCATCGGTGGCGATAGCGATGGTGGTTGGAATCGTTGTTTCGCACAATGCCGACCGTTTGCTGACGGCAGGTGTGCTTGTTATAGCAGTTGTCATGATTCACAATCTGCTCGGATTGGGCATCGGCTTTGCAGTAGGCCGTCTGCTGCGTCTGCCTGATCCCAAGTGTGTGGCGCTCAGTATCGAGGTAGGTATGCAGAACTCCGGACTCGCTTCGTCGCTGGCAGTCCTGCACTTCGCTGCCTATCCGCTCGCCACCATTCCCGGTGCCGTATTCAGCGTATGGCACAACATCAGCGGTGCGTTGGTGGCTAAGCTGTACGACAGACTTTTCTCCAGATAGTCCGAATAGGAACAGATAGGTTGCAATTGGGAACTAAGATGGCTTTAAACTCCTTATTTTTGCAAAAAAAAGCTTAATTATTTGGTGTATTTGTAGAAATACTGTATCTTTGCAACTGATAACATTTTAGCAGTAAATAAGGATTTTGTATGGATACAGATAATATGTTGTCAGTTTTGGAGAGCCTGACTCTCAATTCGGCAGATGATATTGCCCTTCATCTTGCCGAAGATTTCCGTCGTAGGCGGATAGAGAAGAATCTGACACGCGAAGAAGTAGCCCGCGAGGCTCATGTTGCCGTTAGTAATGTGGCCAGATTTGAACAGAAGGGGCTTATCTCTTTAAAAAATCTGATAGCCCTTGCTATGGCTTTGGGTTATACTTCAGAAATCAGGAACTTGTTTGCAACCCCCAAATATGCAACAATGGAAGAACTGATGCAGATTCGAAAGAATGCCAACAAGAAAAAAGCAAGCAGCATATCATGAAGCAGACAGACCGTCTCATTGTAAAATATCATACCAGCACAGTCGGCATTCTTTCGCTGACTCCTGATGACAAACTCTGTGCCTTCGAGTACGATCATGACTGGTTAAAGGACGGATTCAGTATTTCGCCCCTTGAACTGCCTTTGCGACAAGGTCTTTTTTTGGCCAAAGCAAAGCCGTTTGCCGGAAATTTTGGTATTTTTGAGGATAGTTTGCCTGATGGGTATGGCCGGTATCTGTTGCATAAGGCACTGTTGCAAGAGGGCATCAACGATGCCAATCTCACTTCGCTCGATAGGTTGAGTCTGGTAGGAAACGGCGGTATGGGAGCTCTGACCTTTCATCCGGAAACACAGATTCATCTGAATCGGGATACCATAGACCTTGACTTGCTTCAGCAAAAAGCCCTCGAAGTGCTGAAAGAACAGCAGGACACGGATGCCGGACTGCTTTTGTATAACGGAGGTAACAGCGGAGGAGCTCGGCCAAAAGCCATTTTCGAGGATGCCGAAGGTCATTGGTTGGTGAAGTTCCGTCATATCTACGACCCCAAGGATATAGGTCAGCAGGAGTATCATTATAATCAGATTGCACAGCAATGCGGCATCTGTGTGCCGGATTTCAAATTAATCAGGAACCGCTATTTTGCTTCTCGCCGTTTTGATATCGACGCTAATGGTCAGCGGATTCATACGGCAACTGCAGGAGGTCTGCTTTGCCTGTCGCTGTTCAATCCTGTTCTCGATTACAGTAATCTGTTGTCTTTGACCGGATTCCTTACCCAGAATTCACAGGAGGTAGAAGAGATGTATCGGCGCATGATTTTTAATTATATGACCGAAAACAAGGATGATCATTGCAAGAATTTTACCTTTTATGTCCTAAAAGATTCAGATGGTAAACACCGTTGGCACCTTGCTCCCGCCTATGACCTCACGTTCTGTCAGGACGGTTACAACGGCGAACATGCCACTTCGGTAAACGGAACCGGGAATCCGACCTTGAAGGATTTTATAACTGTCGGCACGCAAATCAAGATAAAGGAACAGCGTTGCCGGGAGATATTCGATGAAGTAGAATCTGGCTGTGGCGACCTTTTGCTACGTCGTATCAAATAAAGATGTCTTAATAAATTAACATCATAAATATGGAAGTAATACAAAGTTTTACGATTGATCATACCCACCTGAAACCGGGTATTTATGTTTCCCGTGTGGATAAGGGTTTTACGACGTTCGATCTGCGCATCACGGAACCTAACAAAGAACCTGCAGTGGCGCCTGCTGCCATTCATAGCATCGAGCATCTGATGGCTACCTGGTTCCGCAATTCGGAGGTTAAGGAAGATGTGGTTTATGTGGGTCCGATGGGTTGCCTTACGGGCATGTATATCATCATGACAGGTAGTTACAGCGTGCAGGATATGCGCCGGCTCACCATCCGGTGTCTGGAGTGGATCCTTACACAGGACGAAGTCCCTGCCACCCGTCCGGAGGCTTGCGGTAACTATCTGCTGCACGATTTGCCCATGTTCAAATGGGAATGTACCCGCTACCTGGACCGTCTGCAGCATGACTTTCACTCGGAGTACACCAAACTCCAGATCACGCTCAATGACGGCAAGACCTTTGCCGATGCCTGAGACATCCTGAACCGACCTTGCTTTTTATGCATTTTTTATACGGCTTCCGTTGACACCGATTCAACGGCTTCTTAGTACGTTTTTACTGCCCTACCTGAAAAAATTTGCCGCCTCACCTGAGAAAAAGTTTTTCCAGGTCTGGCGGCAAAAATTATCCCGTAG
>JAGBQS010000056.1 GCA_017632695.1 Bacteroidales bacterium | reverse complement strand
CATACGAACTGAGTCCGGAAGAACTGCGCAATGCAGGTGAAGGCGATGTAGTGAAGATCGACCTGAACCAGCCGATGAAGGACGTTTGCAAGATCCTGACCAACTATCCTATCGGAACCCGTCTGAGCCTGAACGGAACCATCATTGTGGGCCGCGACATCGCTCATGCCAAGATCAAGGCACGTCTGGATGCCGGTGAGGAAATGCCTCAATACATGAAGGATCATCCGATTTACTATGCCGGTCCGGCCAAGACTCCGGAAGGAATGGCTTGCGGATCGATGGGTCCGACTACAGCCGGCCGTATGGATCCGTACGTGAACGAATTCCAGGATCATGGCGGCTCGCTCATCATGCTGGCTAAGGGTAACCGCAGCATCGATGTTACCAATGCCTGCAAGGCCCACGGCGGCTTCTATCTGGGCTCCATCGGCGGTCCTGCTGCCATTCTGGCTCAGAACAACATCAAGAGTATCAGGTGTGTGGAATATCCTGAACTGGGTATGGAGGCCATCTGGCAGATTGAAGTGGAGAACTTCCCCGCATTCATCCTGGTGGACGATAAGGGCAACGATTTCTTCAAGCAGCTTCAGCCCAACCCGAACTGCACACTGTTTAAGTAATATTTTAGCTTACATCACTGAATGAAAATTGAATTTGGCAAACATGTGTCGGTCAGCTACGTGCTGACCGGCTACGAAGCACCCGAGAATCCGGAAGAAGAGATTGAACTCGAAAACATTGAGGAAACGACACCCGACCGTCCTTTTCAGTTTATTTTTGGCGTCGGCCAGCTGATTGCCGGCTTCGAAAAGAATATTGAAGGCATGGAGGAAGGCGGATCCTTCGACTTCACCCTCTCTCCTGCCGAAGCCTACGGCGAATACAAGGACGAGGAAGTTCACTATGTTCCGATTGCCATCAGCGACCTGAAACAGGGCGGATTCCCCATGGAATTCTGCAAGGTAGGTTCATCGCTGCCGCTGCAAAACCAGAACGGCGAAATCATGCAGAGCGAAATCACCGAGGTAAAAGAAAAGGAAGTCATCTGCAAGATTGACTTCAATGCCCCGCTGGCCGGCATGACCCTGCACTTTGTGGGCAAGATCCTGGAGGTGCGCGATGCCACTGAAGCTGACAAGATTGAATATATGAAGCAGATGACAGGCGAAGTTTCCTGCCATTGCGGAGGCGGTTGCGGCGGTGGTAGCTGCAACGGCAACTGCGACAGCTGCGGCGAAGGTCACTGCGGCGAAGAAGGACATTGCAAGGAAGGTCATCACAAGGACGGACACTGCAAGAAAAGCAAGTAAAACAGCAAGTAAACCAATATGAGTAACAGTTTCGGCAAGATCTTCACACTGACCACTTTTGGCGAGAGTCACGGGGTTGCCGTAGGCGGAGTGATTGACGGAATGCCAGCGGGCATTCCTTTCGACGAGTCTTTCCTGCAAGCCGAAATGGCCCGGCGACGCCCCGGACAGTCGGCCATTACTACCGGCAGGCAGGAACCCGACCAGGTGGAAATCCTGAGCGGTATCTTCGAAGGCAAAACCACGGGAACACCCATCGGATTCGAAGTCAGGAACCAGAATCAGCATTCGGACGACTACGAGAACATGCGAAACGTGTTCCGCCCGAGTCATGCCGACTTTACTTATACAGAGAAATACGGTTTGCGCGACCACCGTGGCGGAGGACGCAGTTCGGCACGCGAGACACTGAGCCGCGTGGTGGGCGGTGCCTTTGCCAAGATGGCGCTGCGTAAGCTGGGCATCCGGATTCAGGCCTACACCAGCCAGGTGGGAAATATCAGGCTTGAGGGCAGTTATCCGGACTATAACCTGGACGAGGCAGAAATGAATGCCGTGCGTTGTCCGGATTCTGCGACAGCTGCCCGAATGGAGGCCCTTATCGGTCAGGTAAAGGCCGATGGCGACACCATAGGAGGTGTGGTTACCTGCGTGGTACGCGGCGTACCGGTAGGCTTGGGCGAACCCTGTTTCGACAAGCTTCATGCCGCTCTCGGACACGCCATGCTGAGCATCAATGCCTGCAAAGGTTTTGATTACGGCATGGGCTTCGAGGACTGTGGCCGGCGCGGTTCGGAAATGATCGATACATTCGTCTGCCGTGACGGCTCGGTAACCACCAGCACGAATCACAGCGGAGGCATCCAGGGAGGTATCTCGAACGGACAGGACATTTATTTCCGTTGTGCCTTCAAGCCGGTAGCTACCCTTTTGCGCGAAGTTCAGACCATCGACAACGAAGGCGAGCCTACCATCCTGAAAGCACGCGGACGGCATGATCCCTGCGTGCTGCCCCTTGCCGTGCCTATCGTAGAGGCGATGGCTGCGATGGTTGTACTCGACTATTATCTGCAGAATGCAGCCCGTTTATAATTTCCGATTGATTCCGATTTATTTTCACCCAGGCAAATTAATTCCCATCCAGGCAAATTGAAACGCTTACTATTCTATTTTATATTATCGGCACTGCTGTGCACATCGTGCAATCACCACTCGCACCATTCGGAGGTCATCCCAACCGATGACCATACACTGCTCATATATATGGAGGCCGACAACTCCCTGTCCGGCTACGCATCGTACAACACGAAAGCCTGCATTCAGGGACTCCTTGCCAGCACGAATCCCATCAATCTGGTTATTTACAAGGACAGCAGGGAAAACGGCGACAGCTACCCGGTTCTGTTTCAGCTCAAGCGGGATTCGGTCAATACGGCCAAAGTGGATACGGTTTACCTGTACCGATGGAACGAGGAACAGAATTCCTCTGACCCGGAAGTGATTACCGATGTCATTAACCGGACTTTCAAGATCTTTAATACCCAGGTGAAAGGTCTGGAAATCTGGGGACACGCCAATTCGTGGCTGCCGTCGGCGAACTACAGTGCCCGGAAAAAGAGCAGCAGCGGTTCACAGCGGGCCTCGGAATGGATCGGACAGGACTACGACAACTATACTGAGCTATGGGAATTCCGCGAAGCCCTGGAGAATGCCGACTACGACCTGGACTATCTGATGTGCGATGCCTGTCACATGGCAACCGCCGAAGTGTTTTACGAATTCCGCGATCTGTTCAGATACATCCTGGCATCACCGCTCGAAGTGATGGGCGACGGCTTCCAGTATTCGGGAATCATCAAGGCATTAAGCGAGTGTCATGAAACGGAGGATCTTCTTCCGGCCTTACACCTCGCCTACGATTCCTATCAGGAGAAATATCCCGAGAACGGAGCTTTTTCCCTGCTTTGTACGGATGGCGCCGAAGACTTGTATGCACAGTGCAAGGCACTCTATGAGGCTGCCGGCAGTTGTCAGCAATGGGATGGTAATCCCCAGCTGTACGAGAAAGAGATTCAGCACTTCGGACGGGAACTCATGTCGACGCGCTACTATTTCTACGATTTGCTGGATTGGGCAGAACATGTAGCGGAACTGGCACCGGACTTCGATTTGCAGCCGCTGAAGGACGCTCTTGACAAATGCGTGCTGCGAAGCTACACCAGCGAGACATTTAACGACGGTCGTGAAAGATTAGAGATCAGCACATGCTGCGGACTTGCCTTGAGCGTTCCCAATTTCTGGTCGCTCGAAACCGCCTACAGTACT
>JAGBQS010000055.1 GCA_017632695.1 Bacteroidales bacterium | reverse complement strand
AGTCGCAACCGGTACGGGTAGCGAAGTCGATTACCTCCTCAGGCTTGGTATAGTGAGATACTGCCGAGCTAACCTCGTCCTCAACACCTGCCAGAACGCCGAGCTCAGCCTCAACGGTTACGTCGAACTGATGTGCATACTCAACAACCTTCTTGGTGAGGGCGATGTTCTCCTCGTATGGGAGGGCAGAACCGTCGATCATGACAGAAGAGAAACCGGTATCGATGCAAGACTTGCAGGTCTCGAAGCTGTCACCGTGGTCGAGGTGAAGAACGATTTGAGGATTCTCGCAGCCCAACTCCTTGGCATAGGCAACAGCACCTTCGGCCATGTAACGGAGGATGGTAGGATTAGCGTACTTGCGGGCACCCTTTGAAACCTGCATGATGACAGGAGACTTGGTCTCGACAGCAGCCATTACGATGGCCTGCATCTGCTCCATAGTGTTGAAGTTGAAGGCAGGGATAGCATAACCGCCCTTAACAGCCTTGGCGAACATTTCGCGGGTGTTTACAAGGCCCAGATCTTTGTAATTTACCATAGTAAAATAACGTTTATGATTAAAAAATAGTAGTTGTGTATCAGAATACAAGTGCAAAGATAGGGCTTTTTACGGATAATGAAGCATTTTGTAGCGTAAATTTGTGCGTTTTTAGTCAGTTTTTCAAGAAAAGTAAGTTTCAAATAGCAAAAAAACGGAAAAAAGTTTGGAGGTTTCGAAAGAATCCATTACCTTTGCGCCCGGAAAAACAAATTTTTTCCGCGTACACATTATGAAGTTATACGGCCGATTTTATTACTATTATTACTTTGCAGATAATGTAAGGTCGGGCCGTTGCGTGTGTGCGTAAACAGATACAAAGTAAATGTAAACATAACAAATACAATGTCCCGACCATGAAAAGGCCGGGACTTTTTTTATAATACTTATATGAGCAAGATAAGAGTGGCTATTCAGGGCCAGGAAGGATGTTACCACGAATGGGCTGCACAGCAGTACTTCGAGGGCCAGGAGGTGGAAGTGGTTTGCTGCAAAACCTTCCAGGCAGAATTCGAGGCGATGGCAGCCGATCCCAGTCTGCTGGGAATTGTGGCCATCGAGAATACCATTGCCGGAAACCTGTTGCAGAACCACGAACTGCTGCGTCATTCGCAGTGTCAGATAGTGGGCGAGCACCGGCTGCATATCAGCCACGTGCTTTGTGCGTTGCCCGGCACCCGTTTGCAGGATGTCATCGAGGTCAATTCGCACCCCATTGCCCTGTTGCAGTGCGAGGTTTTCCTGCAAACGCAGCTGCCCAATGCCAAGGTTGCCGAAATGGCCGATACTGCCGGTTCTGCCAAGATCATCAGCGAACAGCATCTGGAGGGTCACGCTGCCGTCTGCTCGGAATATGCAGCCAGGTTGTATGGGTTAGAGGTGCTGGCCCGGGGTATCGAGACCAACAAACGGAACTTTACCCGCTTCCTGATTTTGCAGGACAAGTTCGCCCAGAAGCCGCTGGTGGAGCGTAAGGATATCAACAAGGCCAGCATCGAGTTCTGTGTGCGTCATACCCAGGGCTCGCTCACCAAGGTTCTTACCATCTTCTCGTTCTATGGCATGAACCTCACCAAGATACAAAGCATGCCCATCATCGGACGTGAGTTCGAGTATCGCTTCTTCATCGATCTTACCTTCGACGATTACATGCAGTACCGCAAGTCCCTGGATGCCGTGCTGCCGTTTGCAACCGACTTCCAGATTTTGGGCGAATATAAAGAAAATACAGAAATATATAACCGATGAAAGAGATTAAGCCGGCTGACAGAATCAGCCATGTGGAAGAATACTATTTCTCTCGGAAACTCAAGGAAATAGCCAGGATGAATCAGGATGGCGGCCGACCCGTCATCAGTCTGGGCATCGGCGGACCGGATTTCAAACCTTCGCCGGAAACCATCATGGCCCTCATAGAAGATGTGATGCGCCCCGACTCGCACAGCTACCAGAGTTATGTGGGACTGCCCGAACTGCGCAAGGCGTGGTCCTCGTTCTACCATAAGTGGTACGATGTGGAACTCGATGCTGCTTCGGAGATCCTGCCGCTGATCGGTTCTAAAGAAGGTATCATGCACGTAAGCATGGCTTTCCTGAATCCGGGCGACAAGGTACTGGTGCCCGATCCCGGCTATCCGACCTACTCATCGGTGAGCAAACTGGTAGGTGCCGAGATCATCAAGTACGATCTTACCTACGAGAATCATTGGGAGCCCGACTTCGATGCCCTCGAACGGATGCCCGACGTGGATGAGGTGAAACTCATGTGGGTCAACTATCCGCACATGCCAACCGGCCACTGTGCCTCGCGCGAACTGCTTCAGAAGATTGTGGATTTCGGCAAACGGCACAATATCGTCATCATCAACGATAATCCCTATTCGTTCATCCTGAACGATGAGCCGATGTCTATCCTGCAGGTTCCGGGAGCCCGTGATATCTGCATGGAGTTCAACTCGATGTCGAAAAGTCACTCGATGGCAGGCTGGCGTCAGGGTATCGTGGCTGGAAAGAAGGAGTTCATCGACTGGATCCTTCGCGTAAAGAGTAATGTCGATTCGGGTATGTTCCGCCCCATGATGAAAGCAGCCATCGCTGCCCTGAACAATCCTTCGGACTACTACAAGCGCCAGAACGAGGCTTACCAGGTGCGCCGGATTGCAGCCGAGCAGATCATGCTCCATCTGGGTTGCGAGTTCGATCCCGATCAGCGCGGACTTTTCCTGTGGGGACGCATCCCGGACAGTGCCGAGAACTGCGAGGCTGTCACCGAACCTGTATTGCAGAAAGCCCGCGTGTTCATAACCCCCGGCTTTATTTTCGGTAAGAACGGTGAGCGGTTCATCCGCATCAGTCTGTGTGCTCCGTTCGAGAAGATGCAGGAAGCCCTGCTCCGCATCCAGTCGGTGGGACTGTGAAATTAGTTATCAGTTATCAGTTATTAGTTATCAGTTATTAGTTATTAGTTATTAGAAAATAAATAAACCTACATATTATGGAAATGCAATTTGAATCCATCTTGTTGCCGGGTATCGAAGCCAAGCGCCCCTTGGTGATTGCCGGTCCTTGCAGCGCTGAGAGTGAAGAACAAGTCCTGAGCACCGGCCGTCAGCTGGCAGCCAATGGCGTGAAGATATTCCGCGCCGGCATCTGGAAGCCCCGTACCAAACCGGGCGGCTTCGAGGGTGTGGGTATGATCGGTTTGCCCTGGCTGCAGAAACTGAAACAGGAAACGGGTATGTATACGGCTGTCGAAGTGGCGACCAAGGCTCACGTAGAGGCCGCCTTGGCATTCGGCGTGGATGTTCTCTGGATCGGAGCCCGCACAACCGCCAATCCGTTTGCCATGCAGGAGATTGCCGATACCTTGCAGGGACACGATGTGCCTGTGCTCATCAAGAACCCCGTCAATCCGGACGTAGAACTCTGGATCGGCGGCATCGAACGAATCTATCGCGCAGGCATTCACAAACTGGGTGTGATTCACCGCGGATTCTCGAGTGCCGATAAGACCATCTATCGCAATGTGCCCAACTGGCATATCGCCATCGAGCTGCGCCGCCGTTTCCCGAATCTGCCGATTATCT
>JAGBQS010000054.1 GCA_017632695.1 Bacteroidales bacterium | reverse complement strand
CGGGCAGTCCGTCACATCCAGGAAGGTCACATCCATGCAGACGTTTCCCACCGTCGGGCAGCGCTTACCTTCAACCACCATCGAGGCGTGTCCGTTACCCAAACGCCGGTCGTAGCCGTCGGCATAACCGATCGGCACCATAGCGATGCGACTGTCGCGAGTCAGTTTGCCGTTACGCATATAACCTACGGTCTCGGTAGCAGGGATCTGCTTGATTTGAAGAATGGTGGTCTTGAGCGATGCCACAGGCTCCAGATCCATCGGAATCTCCGATGCCTCGAAGCCGTACAGACCGATACCCAGACGGCACATCTCCATCTGGTACTGCGGATATTTCTCGATGCCTGCCGAATTGCATATATGACGCAGGATAGGATGCCTGAAGGCAGCTGTAATCCGGTCGGCACACGCATCAAAGCGACGTTTCTGCTCGTGGACGAAAGCCTCCTGATCCGGATCGTCGGCCGTAGCAAAGTGGCTGAACACACTGCGAACCTCAACGGCATCCTGCGACTTCAGCAAGGCAATCAGTTCTGCAATTTCGGGCTGCTGGAAACCCAAACGGTGCATGCCTGAATCAATCTTGATGTGAATGGGATAATGCATCACTCCCATCGAAAGGGTTTCCTGTATGAAGGCCTTCAGTAACCGGAAGCTGTACACCTCCGGTTCCAAGCGGTTCTCGATGATGGTACGGAAAGTCGACATCTCGGGATTCATTACAAGTATAGGCACCCGGATGCCCTGACGGCGCAAGTCGGCACCTTCATCGGCTACAGCTACAGCCAGATAATCCACATTCTGATCCTGCAGGGTCTTGGCAAGCTCATAACTGCCCGTTCCGTAGCCGAACGCCTTCACCATGCAGGTCAGCTTGGTTTCCGGAAGGAGGTGGCTGCGATAGCGGTTCAGGTTATGGACTATCGCATCGAGGTCGATCTCCATGATGGTTTCATGCCGACGCAACTGCAAGGCTTCGCCGATACGTTCAAACTGGAAAGAACGTGCGCCCTTCAGGAGGATCAGTTCGTTCTGGAACCGGTTCGGTTCTGGGCTTTCAAGGAAGTCGGCGGTAGTAGGGAACACATGGAGTTCGATGTTCCGACCCATCTGGCCGAACTGCGACCTGAGCAGGGACTCGTTTCTGACCGACACCTCGCCTATTCCGATCAGCTTCGTGAGATTATATACCTGACACAGTTGTGCCAGTTTGGTGTATCGGTGCTTATCGTCCATGTCGGCCTGCAGGATATCTGAGATGATGAGCGTATTGGTCAGGGCAGCCGACGAACGCCGTTTCTGGAACTCCAAAGCCATCTCGAGCGAGGTCAGATCGTTGCTATAGGCATCGTTGATAAGCAGGCAGCCCCGTTTTCCCTCAATCACTTCCAGGCGCATGGCCAGGGGAGTCAGACGCTTCATGCGCTGCCGGATGTCATCGGGGCCGAATCCCAGATAAATCATCAGCGCCAGACAATTCATGGCATTTTCCAACGAGGCATCATCGGTCATCTGTATCGTAAACTCGCCATCGAAGGCCAGCGACGAATAGGTTACACGGGTCTCGTTCTCATTGCGTTCCACCTGATGCACATTGATCTGCGCTTCCTTACGCCGGCGGGTCCAGGCCATACTGCGGGCTCCGACACCGGCCAGTTCCAGCGCATCGCTGATACCCGGGATATCGGCATTGTAGATAATCACATCGGCATTACGGAAAAGCTGCAGTTTCTCGAACAGTTTCTGGTTCTGGCTGTCGAAGCCTGCTGCATGCGCGGTACCGATATTGGTAAGAATACCGATAGTCGGACGAATGATCTTCTCCAGCCGCTCCATCTCGTCAGGCTGGCTGATTCCTGCCTCGAACAGCGCCAGGTCGTTGCCCGGCTCAATCTGCCAGACGCTGAGCGGCACGCCGATCTGACTGTTAAAACTGCGCGGTGAACGGACGATGCTCCTCACGTCGTGCAGCAGCTGATAAAGCCATTCCTTGACAATGGTCTTGCCGTTCGAGCCCGTAATGCCTACTACAGGCAGCGAGAACTGCTGCCTATGAAAGGCGGTCAGGCGCTGCAGGGCAGCCAGCGTATCGGACACAACGAGGAACCAGGCTTCCGGACAGGTGTTTCGGAACACTTCATTCGATTGGCTGATCACAAAAGCCCTCACTCCTTTCTGATACAAAGCGAGCACGTATTTGTGTCCGTCGCCCTTGGAGGTAACCAGGGCAAAAAACAGCGTTTGGCTGGCAAAGGACAAACTGCGACTGTCGGTCAGCAGAATGCTTACTTGCGGCTGGGTTGTAGCGCTGGCCAGACGGTTTCCGCGCAAAGGGCAATCCAGTATTTCTGATATTTGACTTAAATTGTACACTTCTTATCTGTACTGACGGGTTCTTTTTTTTCGGGAACTAAAACAAAAGTCCGACAAGTCGGACATATTGGTGCAAAGATAGGGCTTTTTGCATAAAAAAACAAATATTTGGTATTTTTTTATCTATCGTTAACATTAATCTCAAATAAAATACATATCTTTGCGGGCAGAAACAACAAAAAACAGACACTACCCCTATGAAATTTTTAACCCGATTCCTGTCATTCCTTTCCGTTGCCTGCCTGATGAGCGGCAACTCCCTGCAAGCACAGCACCGCGAACTGCTCGACTATGGTTGGCGTTTTCAGTTAGGCGACGACAGCACCTGGGTCGCTCCCAATTTCGATGACTCTCATTGGCGGCAGCTCGACCTGCCCCATGACTGGAGCATTGAGGGCTCGTTCCGGCAAGATCATCCCATGGGCAACGACGGAGGCTATCTGCCTGCCGGTACCGGCTGGTACAGACTACGGGTAAAAGCGGGTTCACTCCGCGACAAATCATCGTATGCCATCCGGAAACTCTATTTCGAGGGTGTGTATCAGCACAGTTCGGTCTATGTAAACGGCAAGCTGGCCGGCGGACATCCGTACGGCTACGCCAGTTTCTGGGTCGATGTGACCGACCTCTGGCAACCCGGTCAGGATAATCTGATTGCCGTTCGGGTTGACAATTCTGTCCAAAAGAACTGCCGCTGGTATTCCGGATCGGGCATTTACAGGCATGTCTGGCTTTACGGTATGAATCCCAACCGCATGGACGATCCTTGGAAACTCTATGTCCGGACCGGACAGCTCAAGGGTATTTCGGCCGACGGGCTGACTGCCGATACCGCATCGGTAGAGATCTCCTACGGTGACTATCACGAATCGCGTACCTATTATAATGTAAAGCTTTGGAGTCCGGAACATCCGACGCTCTATCCTATCAAGGTTGGAGAACTGGAAATAGAACACGGCTTCCGCACAATCTCTTATTCTGCCCAAACAGGCCTGTTGCTGAACGGTAAGCCCTACATACTCAACGGAGGCTGTCTGCATCACGACAACGGCATCATCGGCGCAGCAGCCTACGACGCATCCGAATGGCGTAAGGCACGTTTGCTCAAGGAAGCCGGCTTCAATGCCGCCCGCACATCGCACAACCCGCCTGCCGAAGAGTTCATCCGCGCTTGCGACCATCTAGGACTGCTGGTTATCGATGAGGCCTTTGACGGTCTGCGTGCCAAGAAAACCGACCACGACTATCACGAACTCATCGACCAATGGTGGCAGGAGGACGTGGATGCGCTGGTGCTCCGCGACCGCAACCATCCATCGGTCATGTGCTGGAGCAACGGCAACGAGGTTTACGAACGCAAGAAACTGGAAATCGTTACCACCTCGCGCAAACTGGAAAGACGCATGCGGGCCGACGATCCCTCACGCGGCGTGACCCAGGCTCTCTGCGGTTGGGACAAGGACTGGGAGATTTACGATCCGCTGGCCGAAACGCTCGATATCATGGGCTACAACTACCTGATTCAATATGCTGAAAGCGATCATGAGCGTGTACCGGAGCGTGTTATGTGGCAAACAGAAAGCTTTCCCGCAGAAGCCTTCAAAAGCTGGGAGGCTACACAAGACCACATTTACGTCATCGGCGATTTCGTATGGACGGCCATCGATTATCTGGGCGAATCGGGCATCGGACGTGCGCACTACGCTTCAGACCCCGCCGACCGGGGCGAGCATTGGGTGGGATCCAAATGGCCTTGGCACGGTGCCTATTGCGGAGACATTGATCTGACCGGATGGCGCAAGCCAGTCTCTCACTATCGTGACATTCTTTGGAACGATGCAGAGGAACGTCTCTTCCTGGCTGTACGCGAACCCGACTGCTACCGCGATTCCATCATCTGTACGTCTTGGAGCGTATGGCCTACCTGGCAATCGTGGAACTGGCCGGGCTGGGAAGGCAAGGACATCGAGGTTGAAATCTACTCGCGCTATCCGCGCGTCCGGCTATACCTGAACGACCAGCTGATTGCAGAACGCAACACCTCCCGTGCCGAGGAATTCAAAGCGACCATTGCTCTCCCCTATCAGGCAGGCACCCTTCGGGCTGTAGGAATTAAGACCGACGGCACCGAAGACATTGCCCGCCAGCAGACGCTCCGGACGGCAGGACAACCAGCCAGACTGCGTCTCACGGCCGATAAATCACAACTCTCAGCCTCGCAGCCCGACGTTTCTTTCATTGTCGTTGAAGTGCTGGATGCTCAAGGCAATGTGGTTCCGGACGCCGCCGTCCCACTTACCTTCAGGTTACAGGGCAAAGGCACGCTGCTGGCTGCCGGCAATGCCGACCTGACCGACCAGACTCCTTACGCCAACCACCTGTCTTCGGCTCGCATGCAAGACGATCCGAAAACCAACCTCACCACCCATTCCACCTGGAAGGGACGGGCTGTCTGTGCCGTTCGCAGCGGACGCCATCCCGGCAACCTGAAACTCAGTGTCAGCGGCGAAGGAGTCCAGTCCTATACACTGACCATACCGGTAAAATAGCCCGATGTCCGGTTTGGCACGATTGCTACAAATCCAACAACTCGGCCTACCGGCATGCAAAAATGCCTATTATTTCACGGTAATGTTTTTTTTCGCATTCAAAAGATTGGTTGTTTCCGTTATTTAGCTTATCTTTACACCGTCAAAACAAAATAAGGAACTATGAAAAAAACTATCACTTTGACCATTCTGATGGCCGCAGCCTGCACCATGTATGCAGAAGACGCTGCTCCGGAAAAAGAAAGCCGTTGGACTGCCAACGGTTCGGCTTCGCTTCAGTTCACACAAGGTTATATCAGTAAGAACTGGTATAAAGGCGGCGAAAGCAACTTCGCACTTCTGGCAACGGCCGATTACACCTTCAACTACAAGTACAAGAACTTTACCTGGGACAACAGACTGGAGGGCAAGCTCGGCTTTGTGACAACCCCTTCTGACACCTGCCACAAGTACATGACCAACAATGACTACATCAAGTACACCACCAAGTTCGGCTACAAAGCTGCCGGCGACTGGTACTACACGGCTCTGGCCACCGGCCAAACCCAGTTCTGCCCAGGCTACAAGACCAATATCCCGAACGAACAGAGCAAGTTCTTCAGCCCTGCCTATCTGACCGTCTCGTTAGGTATGGACTACAAGAAAACGCTCGACAACATCAGCTGGTCGGTGTTCCTCTCGCCTTTGGCCTATAATCTGAAGTTCGTGGCCGATCCGTACGGCAAACTTCCCACCGGAGACGTAGATAAGACACGCGGACGTATTGCCTCAACTGCCTTCGGTCTGAAACACGACTATGATTTCAATCTGTATGACTTTGGTGCCAACGCCAAGGCTACCATGGACTGGAAAGTATGCAAATACCTGACCTGGAGTTCGCAGGCCACCTACTATTCTCCGCTTTACGACTGCGGCAAGTACGAAGGATACGTTTACACTTTAGTAGATTGGGAAAACACCTTCGATATGCCGTTGAACAAATACTTCTCGACAAAGATTTATACACACCTCCGCTTTGATGACTCGGTAGGACCCAACAACAAGGGAGCCGGCTGGGGTTACTTCCAGTTTACCGAACTGCTGAGCTTCGGGTTGTCGTATAAATGGTAAGATTTGTTCATATTAGAATAAGAAAATCGTGTTAAAAAGACAAAACAAGCATAAAAAGAGGGGGCAAATGCTAAAATAATATAAAAAATGCAAGATTGTTTGCAAAAAATTTGGCAATCTCGAAAAAAGTCCCTATCTTTGCACCGTGAGTAATTCCACAAAACTTCATAAAATGAGAGAAAAGGCAGAGGATCGTCGAGATGACGGGCCTCTGTTAGTTTAAATAGAGTCCTATTTCAATTTACAACATAAGTCATACTAAAAACAAACCGAATGAGACTGATATTCTACGGCATCATCATACTGACAGCACTCATTGCTATCGTAATCTTCGATCAGGTTATGTACTGGACCAGCCGGCTGCTAACCGGT
>JAGBQS010000053.1 GCA_017632695.1 Bacteroidales bacterium | reverse complement strand
TGCGCTTTCTCAAGACTTAATTTCATAAATACTAAATTTAATATGGTTAGATAAATACAATTGAGTCCAACTCTCTTTCCGGCAACCCTGTTACTGGAGCAAGTCGCTCAGCATCTTGATGTCGACAAACGGGCTCATGCGCTTGTAAAGAATGTTGTACATCGCATCGACGATAGGTATCTCGATATTATACTTCTGGTTAATCTCCTTGATACACTTCGTTCCGTAATAGCCCTAGGCAATCATCTCCATCTCCAGCTGGGCAGACTTCACGCTGTAACCCTTACCGATCATGTTGCCGAACATGTGGTTGCGGCTGAATCGGCTGTAAGAGGTTACCAGCAGGTCGCCGGTATAAACGCTCTCGCTCACGTGCCGCCATTTCTTGTAGCTGGGGTCGTAACCGTTAATGAAGCGCTTCATCTCGCGGATGGCATTGGCAACAAGCACTGCCTGGAAGTTATCGCCGTACTTCAGACCTTCGCAGATACCTGAAGCGATGGCGTAGATGTTCTTCAGAACACCGGCCAACTGCACGCCTACAATGTCCTGCGAAACCGTAGTATGTACGTAATGGTTCTGGAAGAAATCGGCAATGTCCTTTGCCACATCCACATTCTTGCAGCCTACGGTAAGATACGTCAGACGCTCGTAAGCCACCTCCTCGGCGTGACTCGGACCGCTCAGCGTAGCCACCTGACTGTCCGAAAGTTTCAGTTTCTGTTTCAGATAATCGGAAATCAGGATGTTGTCCCCCTGCACGATACCCTTAATGACCGAAATCACAATCTTACCGTCGCACGAAGCAGTAACCTGTTCAACGTGCTGCTTCAGGTAAGGCGACGGCATGGCAAAAATCACCATCTGGCAATTCTTGATCGCTTCGTTGATATCGGTGGTGAAACGTATCTTTTCGATATCGAACTTCACACTCGACAGATAGGCAGGATTATGACCCTGCTTCTTGAAATCTTCGATGCGCTCCTGACGGCGGATGTACCAATACATCATAGCGCCGTTCTGCTGCACAATCTTAGCTATTGCAGTAGCCCAACTGCCACTGCCCAGAATAGCCACTTTATTCGGAAAATCCATGACAATCTTTTATTTACCGACCTTTTCAATCCACGCAGCAACATCCTGCTGGCTTGGGTTTACCAGATCTGCCAGATACTCCTTGTATTTCTTCCTGATATCAATCATCTCCTGGAACAGTTTTCCAGGCTTTACGTCGGCCAGCTGGGCAACGGTGGTGTAACCGGCCTTCTGGATTACGGGAACCCATTCTTCGGGAATGCCCAAAGCCACGTACTTGTCGGCCGAATCCTTCGGGGTCACCTTCTCCGGCTTCATGGTCGGGAAGAGCAGCACTTCCTGGATGGTCGGCTGACCCGTCATCAGAATGCAGAGACGGTCGATGCCGATACCGATACCCGATGTAGGAGGCATACCGTACTCGAGGGCACGTACAAAATCGTGATCGATGACCATTGCCTCATCGTCGCCCTTGTCGGCCAGCTTCATCTGGTCAACAAAGCGGTTGTACTGGTCGATAGGATCGTTCAGCTCCGAATAGGCGTTGGCCAGCTCCTTGCCGTTTACCATCAGCTCAAAGCGCTCTGTCAGACCAGGCTTGCTGCGGTGCATCTTGGTGAGCGGCGACATTTCAACCGGATAGTCGATGATGAAGGTCGGCTGGATGAAGCTTCCCTCGCAGGTCTCGCCGAAGATCTCGTCGATCAGCTTGCCCTTGCCCATCACTTCGGTATCCTCTACGCCGTATTTCTTGGCAACCTCGCGCATCTCGTCCTCCGACATGACCGAGAGGTCGTAACCGGTCTTTTCCCTGATGGCATCCAGAATCGGCAGACGACGGTATGGAGCCTTGAAGCTTACCACATTGTCGCCGATCTTCACTTCGGTGGTTCCGTTCACGGCCAGACAGATCTTTTCGAGCAGGTTCTCGGTAAAGGTCATCATCCAGTTGTAGTCCTTGTACGAAACATAAAGTTCCATGCAGGTGAATTCCGGGTTATGGCTGCGGTCCATACCTTCGTTGCGGAAGTTACGGCCGATTTCGTAAACACCCTCAAAGCCGCCCACAATCAGACGCTTCAGGTAAAGCTCGGTAGCAATACGCAGATACAGATCCACATCCAGTGCGTTGTGGTGAGTAATGAACGGACGGGCCGATGCACCGCCGGCAATCTGCTGCAGGATCGGGGTCTCGACTTCCGTATATCCTGCCTCATCGAACACCTGGCGCATGGTACGCAGGATGGTGGCACGCTTCTCGAAAACCTGCTTTACACCATCGTTCACAATCAGGTCAAGGTAGCGCTGACGGTAGCGGAGTTCGGGATCGTTGAATCCGTCGTAGGCAACACCGTCCTTATATTTCACGATAGGCAGCGGACGGATGCTCTTCGAAAGCACGGTCAGCGTGGCTGCATGAACCGAAATCTCGCCCGTCTGTGTACGGAAAACATATCCTGTTACTCCTACGAAATCGCCGATATCGAGCAGTTTCTTGAAAACGACGTTATAAAGATCGGTTTTCTCGGGATCCGGACAAAGGCTGTCGCGGCTTACATAAACCTGAATACGGCCTTTCGAATCCTGCAATTCCATGAAGGCAGCCTTACCCATAATACGGCGGCTCATGATACGGCCGGCAACCGATACATTCCGGCTGTTTTCGGCATTGGCAACGCCGGGAACCTCTTCTCCGGCTTCGTTTTTCTGCGTAGGAAGGTCTACAAAAGAAGCGCGAATCTCATCACTATAACCGGTTACTACATACTCCGATGCAGGATAAGGCTCTATGCCCATACGGCGCAATTCATCCAGCGAATTACGACGGATAATCTCCTGCTCACTTAAATCCAGAATTGACATGTCTATATTTTGAAATAGTTATTTTACTCTTGTTTTGCGAATTACTAACAGATTTCCGGGCTAAAAAAAGCCCCATCAGTAAAACTGACAGGTGCAAATGTAGTTAAAAAATAGGAAAAACCAAAATAAAAAACGTAAAATTTGGAGTTATCGGAAAGAATTGGCACTTACATAGCGTTTTAAGGCATATCTATCTGTCAATTTTAATCTTCCCTCTGTCACTTCGACACATCCTTTACCTTCCCAGACGGCAATACTCCGCCAAAGGTCGGCCGGCCGCATCCGAAGCAGTTCGGCCAGGACAGGCTCGCTTGCGTCGACCCGCATAAGCTGTGTCCTGTGGTGCGATATGGAAAGCAGCCACTTTGCCAGACGCAACTCCAACTGCTTCTCTTCCAGATAATCCAGCGAACGGCGCTGTAACTGGGCGACCGACGACAGCATATTCAGCACATGTAGCAGAATGATACGGTTGCTCTGAACCATATCGAGGAAACTGCTTTTTGAAACCTGCATCACCCCCGTATCGGTTATGGCCTCCAGATAGCCGGAGGTCCTGTTCTGCGCACCGAAAAGATAATGGAACGGAGCCGTAAACGGTGCCTCGAACTCCTGCGAGACAACCACATTGCCACCGCAGACAGGTGTCGTGAGCCGCACCCTGCCTCTCAGCACAAACGTTACCTGATCGTGATCGGAATCCGGTTTTACGATTACATCACCTGCCGCATACTGCGTAAAGAGGAACGGAATCTTCTCGATAATCCCGGTTAACTGCTGTACGCTCAATCCCTGAAAAAGAGGCAGCTCCAGCAAGACATCATAGATGCTACCACTCCTTTCACTCATTTGGTCTGCGCATTTTCAGTTTCTTCCTTTTCGGTCATAATCCGCAGCAGCATACTGTCGTTCTCCAACATGGCATCGCGCCCGATATTGGCCAGATTGTCGATACTGCGGTCTACGCTGTCCTCGATGATACCGTCGGTGGACGACACACAGATGCCCTCTTTGGCCATCATGGCCGACTGCAGGGCACTGCTGACGCCTGTACTCAGTTTCAGCGTACAGCTTGGTTTGGCACCGTCGCACATCACACCCACAAGCGAAGCAATCTGGTTCTTGGCTGCCGCACAGACTTCTTCATATCCGCCGCCTACCAGATAGGCAAGCGCACAGGCACTACCCGTTGAAGCCACTACGCAACCGCAATGCGAAGACATCTGTCCCAACAGCTGCTTAATGTAAATAATTACCAAAGTACTGAGTGCCAGTGCCCGCATCAGCTTGGCATTCGAGCAGCAACTGCCTTCGCTGAACATCAGGACAGGCAGCGTGCCCGCAATACCCTGATTGCCGCTGCCGCAGATGCTGAATACCGGAATCCGGTTTCCGCTCATGCGGACATCGCAGGCTGCACAGGTATAGGTTACCAGACGCGGCATGATGTTCTGGCCTACAATCCGTTCCTCGAAGCTTCCTTTCAGCATTTTACCCAGGTTCAGACCGTAATCACCCGAAAATGCCATTTCGGCAACCTTCTGGTTCTCACGGGCTCCGTCGAGCAGGAACTGTATCTGTTCGAGCGGAACAGCCGTTACGAAGTCCCATATCAGCTGCATGTTCAGGTCCGACTCGTGACAGCGGTCGTAGGTCTTCGCAAGCGTATAGCGCTCGTCGAGCAGAACCTTATTGTCGGTTTTGAGATACACAAAATGGGTCGATTCCTTGGCAATCAGCACACGGGCTTCGTGTTCGCCAAGCGATGCTTCGATTTCAATATAAATAATTTCGAAGGTATGTGCCGGACGCATGGCATAACGGCGTTCTTCGACGAACTTCCGAGCCTTTTCCAGATCCTCTCCGGTCAGGTCTTCCAAGCAGTCCAGTCCCTTTTCGGCCTTACCCGCCACTGCTCCCAGAGCAATAGCCGAAGGAATGCCGATCATTCCCCTGATGCCGCCTACGGGCACACCTGCGGAATTCTTGACGATTCGGGGGCTCAGTCTGACCAATACCTTATCCGGAGTATCTCCAAGCAGTTCTCTGGCTTTTGCCACTGCCAGGGAAATAGCCAGCGGCTCCGTTCCTCCGACTGTGGGAGAAACCGAGTTACGCATCAGCTTCAAAATCCTGTTAATTTCAATTTTTGTAATCATGATGCAAAGGTATGGAATTTATCAGATGGAGTGTGCAATTTTTCGGAACTTTTTTTCTTTTTTAATAAAAAAGTTGCACATTTTGTACAAATTGCAAGCCAAACTGCCTATTTTAGCATGAGTCGGAAGGCTTCTTCTACCCTTTTGACGGGGCAGACCTCAATGTTCAATTTCTTCAAGTCCAGACTCTTCAGGCTGTAGTCGGGAATCAGGATGCGCCCGAAGCCCAGTTTCTCGGCTTCAAGAATACGCTGTTCCAGTCGCGATACGGGCCGTATCTCTCCGCTCAGTCCCACTTCGCCTGTCATACATGTACGCGAGTCGACCGGTATATCCATATTGCTCGACAATACGGCCGTGATGACAGCCAGATCCATAGCAGGATCGGAAACGCGCAAGCCTCCTGCAATGTTCAGGAACACATCTTTCTGACCCAGCTTGAAGCCGACCTTCTTTTCCAGAACCGCCAGCAGCATGTTCAGACGCCGGCCGTCGAAGCCGGTCGTACTGCGCATCGGGGTAGCGTATGCCGAACTCGAAACCAGACTCTGCGTTTCAATCAGGAACGGACGCAAGCCCTCGATAGCCACCGCAATCGTTACACCGCTCAGTCCCTCGTGCTGCGCCGACAGCAGGAGTTCCGAGGGATTCGAAACCTGCCGCAATCCCGTTCCCAGCATCTCGTAGATTCCCAGTTCGGAGGTGCTTCCGAAGCGATTCTTGGTGGCTCTGAGGATACGGTACATATAGTGCTGGTCGCCCTCAAACTGCAATACGGTATCTACAATGTGTTCCAGAACCTTCGGACCCGCCAGACTACCCTCTTTGGTGATGTGACCTACCAGAATAACGGGCGTACCGCTTTCCTTGGCAAACTTCAGCAGACGGGCGGCACACTCGCGGATCTGTCCTACGCTGCCTGCCGACGATTCCAAGTCGTCGGTAGCTATGGTCTGTATGGAATCTACTATCAGAATATCGGGATTCAGGTTGGCAACGTTGACGAAAATCTGGTCGAGATTCGTTTCGCACGCCACAAAACAATCCTCAGGCATCTGTCCGTCGTGCGCCAGACGCAAGGCACGCAGCTTGAGCTGGTAAGCGCTCTCCTCGCCCGAGCAATAAAGCACTTTCCTGTCGGCAAGGTTCATTACGGTCTGCAGCAGCAATGTGGATTTGCCGATACCCGGATCGCCGCCTAACAGTACCATCGAGCCCTTTACCAGTCCGCCACCCAGTACGCGGTTCAACTCGGCATCGTGCATGTCGATACGGGCATCTTCGGTTGCCTCAATCTCGCGCAGTTTATGGGGCTTCTCTTTCTGTCCGGGCAGACCGAGCGCGCCGGCATGACTCCACTGGACTCCGCCACTTGACTTTGGCTTACGTCCGATGGTGCCATCGGCCGATACCACTTCCTCGACGCAGGTTCCCCACTCGCCGCACGACGGGCACCTGCCGAACCACTTGGGTTCTTCACATCCGCAGGAGGAACAAAAATAGGCTGTTTTCTG
>JAGBQS010000052.1 GCA_017632695.1 Bacteroidales bacterium | reverse complement strand
GTTAACGGACGAATGTTTCGGCTAAGTAGGTAACGAACGAATGTTTCGCCTGCTGAGGTAACGTCCGTTAACTCCTATTTATTAACTCCCATTAAAGAATTTATTTTACCAGCACCTTCCGGGTGGTACCGTCGCTCATGCGAAGCACGTTGATGCCGCGCTGAGGAGCCGACAGACGACGTCCGTCGAGGCTGTAGCGCTCCACGATGGCAGCCTTGCCGATGGTGGTAGAAGTGAGGCCGCTATCGTAGGCGAACGGTCGGACGGAGATGACGGTTGCAACGGCATCGAAGTTGTCGGACACACTGCCGCCCGTGATGATCAGGTTGCCGGTTGATGGCTGGATGGACCAGGAACCGGAGGCCAGATTGCCCCCGAAGTTGCCGCCCAGATGAAGGGTCGCATTACCGGTAGCGAGGTTAAAGGTCATGATAGCCACCGAATATCCGTTTTCAGTAATATAATAACCCATTACATAGGCTTCCTGGCGTTCCTGGTTAACCAGCACGTTGGCACGCCAATATAATGTCAGACCATCCGGAGCGACTCCGTTCCTTTCAAAAGTCACACCCGGCAACGCAATCAGTTCAGTTGCAGTTTCGGTGCTCATGTCGAAGCTCATAAGCGCATACTCATTATTATCCGTCTTCTGCACCAGGAAGAGATACTTGCCGTCGGCAGTCATCGCATCGGCCTGCTGCGTACCGTAAATCTGAGCATGAATCTTTAAGCCTTCAAGTGCCGGAATCGTCAGCTCCGATACCTGTCCGGTCCGGGTATCCACCTTATAGACAAACGGATTGAAGTAACTGCCATAATTGTTGAAGGAGCCGAAAACGTAAACTGTTCCCTGACCGTTGCTCACCATAGCCGGGCTGTCAAAAGGCACATCCTTCTGGGCGATGGTGGTGAAGGTCGATCCGTTCCACAATTCGATGAGATAATCATCGGCATACCAGTTACCGCACACCATTACACTGTCGCCGATACCGGTCCGTACCATATTCTGGAAGGCACGGATCTGAATCATATCGTTAACCACTGTAAAGCTTTGGGTAGCGGGATCATAGATTTCGGCCACCGAGCTCTCGCCAACACCCCAACCGCTACTGAAACCGCCTGTTATCAGCTTACGGCCATCGGACAGTTCCACCCATGCAGCACCGTCGTGCGGGTAGCTGACGGTAAGCGATGTCCACTGCCCGTCGTGCAGGATTTCGGCAGTCTGCGTCAGTTCGAAACCTGTGGTGTGTCCGCCCACTACAACAATATCATCGTTGCCCGAAGGAAAGGTAACATGTCCCAGACGGGGAGTCGGCATGTCGGGCAACTGCTCATAATTCAATGGCTGGAAGTACAATTGGTGCGTTGCTATAATATCCTGCGCCAGAACAAAGGTTCCGGCAGCAGCCAGCAACAAAGCAGAGAAGGTAAATAATTTTTTCATACGCTGATAGATTTGAGGTTAAACTTCATTTTAGAGGTAACTTCACAGGCTGAAATCCTGTTAACTCCAAGCAATTTGCTTGATTTCTATGAGAATAGAACTCTCTTTGTTGCAAAGATAGGGTAAAAAAACGGACTCTTCCCTCTCTTCTCCGTTAAAAAGAGAACTGAAAGGGAAGAGTTAACAAATTTGTCTTAAATCTGCAATCCTTACATTACAAATCAGGCATTCAACAATTGCAGAATCTGATCCGACTCTCCGGCCAAGAGCAGGGTATCGCCTTCGGCCAGCACCATTGAGGCATCTGGATTCATGACGGTTACTCCGTTGTGTTCGATACCCAATACGGCACACTGGGCTTTCTCGCGAATGCGGGATTCGGCCAAAGTCTTGCCGCAGAAATCCATATCGGACTTCACAACCAGCTGTTCGAGGGAAACTTGCGTTCGACGTGAATCCAGACCCTGTTCGGCTACCAGCTCGGCTCCGCGTTTCTCGGCTGCCTGCAACTGTTCCTGGAAGAGGCAGATCTGCTCGTCGCTGCCTGCCACAACAATCCGGTCGTGCGGGAACAGGCGTTCGTTGCCGCCCGGGATATTGACATTCAGTCCGCCGCGAATGATACGTACTACGTTCACGCCACACGTCTTGCGCAAATCAAGGTTAATCAGCTTACTGCCGCAATACGTTGATTCGGCCGAGATCTCGAAGTCGGCCAGATGCAGGTCGTAGCTCAGCAGCTGCTGCTCCAGTTCCTTCTTCACGGCTCGGTGACGGTCCTGCTCTACCTCGCGTGCCGAGAGGTTGCTCATAAAGTTCTGCTCGATTTCCGATGAACGCAGATGAATCTTCTTCGAGAATAGCATCGGCGCCACGACAACCAGACCCATTACAGTAAGTACGCCCGAAGTGAGTGTGAAGTAATGCGATATGCAGCCGATGACGAACATCAGACCCAGCAGCAGACGCGCTACAAACAGCACAATCAACGAAACACGCTGATAGATGCTCTTCCGCCAAAGCTCGTGCGACTCCTCCGAATGCAGATGCTTGGTAACCATCTTGTAGATGAATGGAGACAAAACCGACAGGATAACCAGCAGACCGACCAGATTGCCCACCCACGACCAATCGTCGGGCAGCCAGGTGTTCACCAGCTGTACGATCCAATCGGACAAAAAGTTCATGTAAATACCCGTTATGAACAACGAGACAATGAAATAGATGGCAACCGTCAGACCTACCTTCTTCAGGAGTTCGCGCATCACACTGCGTTCGCCGATGGAATTCTTTCCGGCAGCCAGTTTATCGAGTATTGCCTGCAGTTTGGCCGGCATGTGGGCACTCACCCAGGTGTGGGCTGGAGCCGCCAGACGCAACGTGTAAGGGGTCAGGAAGGTGGTAATCACCGATACTGCCACCACTACCGGATACAGGAACTTCTCGGTCACTCCGATGCTTTCGCCGAACTGGGCAATGATGAAGGCAAACTCACCCACCTGTGTCAGGGCGAAGGCCGACTGCATGGCAACCTTCAGAGGCTGGCCCGAAAGCACGATACCCAACGAGGCGAACACTATCTGTCCGCATATCACGGTCAGCGTAATAATGGTAATAGGCAGCCAATAGGCAGCCAGAATGGCCGGATCGATCATCATGCCCACCGACACGAAGAAGATGGCGCCGAACAGGTTCTTGATCGGGCTGACCAGATGCTCGATGCGTTCTGCCTCGATGGTTTCGGCCAGAATGGAACCCATCACGAAGGCTCCTAAGGCATCGCTGAAACCGGCCGCCATAGCCAGCAGCACCATACCGAGGCACAGTCCCAGCGAAACGATGGTCATCGTCTCATCGTTCAGGAACTGGCGGAACTTCTTGAGCACCGACGGGATAATCATGATACCTGCCACAAACCAGAACAGCAGGTAGGAAGCCAGTTTGGCCACCTGACCCAGCATCTCCTGTCCGTCGAACTGCTGCTTCACGGCAATGGAAGCCAGCAGGACCATCAGCACTACCGCAAAGAGGTCTTCGACCACCAGAATGCCGAAACAGATGCCGGCAAACTTCTGCTGGCGCAGACCCAGATCGTCCAGCGCCTTGAAGACTATCGTGGTACTCGACATACACAGCATACCGCCCAGGAAAAGCGAGTTCATCTCGTTCCAGCCCATGAGACGTCCCAGCAGGAAGCCGACACTCATCATGCCGATCACAATGGTAATACAGCCGATGAAGGCCGTCGATCCCATCTGCAGGAGTTTCTTGAACGAGAACTCCAGACCCAGCGAGAACAGGAGGAAGATCACACCCACATGCCCCCAGGTCTCGGCACTCTCCACGTTTACCCACGAGGAACCCGCCACATAGGGTCCTGCCAGCAAACCGGCCACAATGTAACCGAGCACTACCGGTTGTTTCAGCCACTTGAACAGGATGCTGATCACACCGGCAACAATCATGATTATACCCAAATCGTGTATCATAGCAATAAATTAAAAAGTCATTCAGGGAATGGCCTGTATCGGTCTACGAATTGCTCTCCGCAGACTAATACAGCTTCTTCGGATGCTTTACCTTTTCGGGCAGCAGGGCATATTCGAGCACATCCTTCACATCGCGCACATAGTGGAAGTTCAGACCGGCACGGTATTCCGGCTTGATGTCCTCCACGTCCTTGCGATTGTCCACGCACAGAATCAGGTCGGTGATACCGGCCCGCTTGGCAGCCAGGATCTTCTCCTTGACGCCACCGATCGGGATGACACGTCCGCGAAGGGTAATCTCGCCCGTCATGGCGATGTTGGCCCTTACCTTACGCTGCGTGAACGACGAGGCCAGTGAAGTCACCATCGTGATACCTGCCGAAGGTCCGTCCTTCGGGATAGCTCCTTCCGGACAATGGATGTGCACGGCATAGTTGTTGAACACTTCCTCCGGAATCTCCAGATAATCGGCATTGGCACGAATCCACTGGAGCGCCAGGGTGGCACTCTCCTTCATGACATCGCCCAGATTGCCGGTAAGCGTCAGTTTCTCGCCCTTGCTCTTGCTGAGCGACGACTCGACCATCAGGATGGTACCTCCTACTGAGGTCCACGCCAAACCCGTCACTACGCCGGCATAGTCGTTACCCTCGTACTTGTCCGGATCGTAATCCGGCGAACCCAGATAATCCTTCAGATCCTCAATGCGCAGACGTGCCGGAATCTCTTCCCCGTTGGCTACATGCCAGGCCACCTTACGCATGATCTTTGCCAGACGCTTATCCAGCAGACGCACGCCGCTCTCGCGGGTATAACGGTCCACGATTGCCTCCATCACGTTACGCGGAATGGAGAACTTGACGTCCTTCAGACCGTGTTCCTCCTTCTGCTTGGGCAGCAGGTGTCGCTCGCCGATCTCCACTTTCTCCTCGACGATGTATCCCGACAGGTCGATGATTTCCATACGGTCGCGCAACGGAGCAGCAATCGTAGCCAGATCGTTGGCAGTGGCGATGAAGAGCACCTTCGAGAGGTCGTAGTCCACATCCAGATAGTTATCGTGGAACGCGCCGTTCTGCTCCGGATCGAGCACTTCAAGGAGCGCCGACGACGGGTCGCCACGGAAGTCGCCCGAAATCTTGTCAATCTCATCGAGCACAAATACCGGATTGTCCGAACCCGCTTTCAGCAGACCAGAAATAATGCGTCCGGGCATCGAGCCGATGTAGGTACGGCGGTGTCCGCGAATCTCGGCCTCATCGTGCAGACCGCCCAATGAGACACGCACATAGTTTCGTTTCAGCGCCGTAGCAATGCTGCGTCCCAACGAGGTCTTACCCACACCGGGAGGGCCGTACAGGCATAGGATGGGCGACTTCATATCGCCACGCATCTTCAGCACAGCCAGATGCTCCAGAATGCGTTCCTTCACACGGTCCAGTCCGTAGTGGTCCCTGTCGAGCACCCGGCGTGCACGCTTCAGATCGAGCGAATCGGTAGTCAGCGAACCCCAAGGCAGATCCACAAACGTCTGCAGGTAGTTATACTGCATGCTGTAATCCGGGCTCTGCTCGCTCATGCGCTGCAGCTTGGTTGTTTCCTTGCGGAAGGTTTCCTCAACCTTCGCGCTCCACAGCTTGGTGTTAGCCTTAGCCAGCAGCTTGTCCACATCGTCCTGCTGCGTTTCGCCCAAAGCCTCCTGAATGGTGTGAATCTGGTTGTGCAGATAAGCCTGTCGCTGCTGCTCGTTGATGTTGGCCTGCGTACGTTCGTGCAGACTGCTCTTGAGCTGTGCGAACTGCAGTTCCTGATTGATGATGCTCGACAGACGCACGGCACGGTCGTACACATCCACACACTCCAGCAATTCCTGCCGGCGGGCCGTCTTCATCGGGAACGTACAGCTCAGGAAATTGATCAGGAAGGCATTATCGGTGAAGTTCCGGATGGCGAAGCTGATTTCGGCAGGCAGATTGTTGTCAATCAGTTTGGCAAACGACTTCAGATCCTCCTTGATATTGCTCATCAGGGCACGCAGGTGCTGGTCGCCCTTAACCAGTTTCTTTTCTTCAACCAGATGCACTTCGGCGGCCAGATACGGATCGGTCTGGGTCAGCCGGTCCAGACGGAACAGCGCCCTGCCCTGCAGGAATACATTCAGTGTCCCGTCGGGCATCTCCAGACTCTTCATCACTTCGGCCACGCAGCCCATCTTATAGAGATCCGTCAGACCGGGATCTTCTACCGTCGAGTCGATCTGGAGCACTACGCCCACATAATGTTTGTTCTTTTCGGCATCGCGGGCCACGCGGATCGACTTCTCGCGACCCAATACAATCGGCATCGTCATAGCCGGGAAAAGCACCATGTCGCGCGATGCGATGAGGGGCAGTTCCT
>JAGBQS010000051.1 GCA_017632695.1 Bacteroidales bacterium | reverse complement strand
GTACCGCTACCTGTCAGCTTGTTGTAGTAGTCGCATCGGCGGTCCAGGTTAACCGTAGCAGAGCAACCCTCCGGTACGAACCATTCGGCTCGCTGACTGCCATACGAATAGGAACTGTCATCGAAGGTTAAAGTTCCGCCACGCAGAATCACCTTATTGCCTAAGCAGTTATTGACAGTCGAATTGGTTTGGAATGTTCCGGCTTGAATTTCGACAACCGAAGCCGTAGGAGTCGTTTCGAAACTCATCGTTCCATTGCCCTGCTTCACCAGCTTGCCTCCCGAAAGAGGTCCTTGCTGAATCCAGTCCCCTTGCGTATAAATCATCGAAGAATCGCCTAATGCAATAGCATTCGGGTTTGTAATACCGGTAAGGCCCCAAAGACGGGCACCCGTCTCTACAGTAATCTTAACCACATCAGGCGAATAGGCACCCAGAGGTCCATCGTTCTGCAAGTCAGCCATCGACGATACCTTTACGGTTCCCTCCTGAATGAAGGCACCTCCGGTAAAGTTGTTGACATTAGCAATTGTCAGGATACCCGTACCCTTCTTAATCAGTTTACCGCTACCGCCAATACGGCCGGTACCCTTGATGTTCACATTATAGGTACCCATGATTGTCAGACTACCCGGTTCCACATCTTCGGCAATAGTAATGGTTACATTTGCCTTCGAGGCATCGATAGTAACACGGTCGCCCGTAACAAACGATACCGGCTGATCGTCAATCAGGAACGATTCCGATTTGTTCAGATCCCAATCGCCGGAACCGCTATAAACGATATCGGTAGCCACGCGCATGCTCTCAACAACCAGCACAATGCTGTTTCCGTTTTGCTTAAGCGATGCCGAAAGACCTTTCAGTCCATTCAACGTGATAGCCGAAACATCGCCCTTAATGGCCTTGTTGGCTTTGACAAGCGTATATTCACCTGCTGCCAATGCGCCCGAAGCTGTACGACGGATATAGAATGTCGGAGTAGCTCCGATACAGTTAGCCTCACCCAGGATTAAGGAATCCACAGTCAACTGGTCGAAAGCCGTTCCGTCATTCTGAATATCGAACTCCAGGACAGCTCCACCCAGCATCTCAACTTTCTTGGCCGATAATGTGCCGACTGTTCCGGCATTGCCCGGATAAAGTGTCGAACCGTATTCCATGGAAACGTTACCCAACGAAGCATTGCTGTTCACTTTCGAGAAGCGCTTCATGACTACAGGCGATGAAGTATAGGCAGAACTGAGGTTCAGCGTTCCGTACCATACTTCGGTATTTCCCGTCTGATTATATGTACCGCCCGTAAGAGTCAGCGCACCAAGACCCTGTTTCAAAAGGGTTGTAGTACCTGTAAACTCGCCACCCGAAATAGTGTAATCGGCAGGAGAATTGATCTGCAGATAGGCGGGGGAAATGTTTCCTGAGGCTGAAACAGTCGTATTCGAGGTCTCACAACCTAATACGAATTGACCGTTCGTAGCGGCGCTGAGTGAAGTTCCAAGCATCTCCTTGCCATTGGTTACGGATGGTGGCGGAGGCAAAAGAATACCCTCCAGATTGCCCAGGAAGTAACTTACGTGATGCGGCTGGTTATAGCCTGTTGACTGCCAGTAAACAGCCTGACGGTATTGCGGATCGTGCATCAGCGTATAGTTACGGAACTCAGTCGGGTCGGTAGTAGTGAAAATGCGGACAGAACGGTTGTTGGTTGTCGGCAGAATGAATTCTTCACGCCAATCGCCGAAAATATCAGCCTGAGCACAAGGGTTACCCTTGGTGGAGTTAATAGTCAGACAGCCAGAAGTGGTGAAAAGCACCTTACCGCCCCACTTGCGGACACTCATATCGTAGCCCTGATAGTTCGAAACGGATACATAATCCATCGATTCTTCCAGAATGTCGCCATCCCAGAAAATGCGGGCATTCATAGTGACGCCAGGTGCCGATGAAGCTACAGTTGCCTCAGCATCACGGGATGTGGAAGCCGACCAAAGCTTGCCGTCGACGGTCCAAAGTTCTGCTCCCGGATAGGTATCCGTAAAGTTTCCGGCCATGCATCGGCCACAGTCATTACCTCGCTTCCATCGGAACAGAATCTCATTTGAGTTAGCGTCCACATATACGGCGCCAGGATTATCTTCCAGACAGCGGAAGCCTTCCAAGCCGTCGCGGAACGGATCCAAATCGCTATAGTGCTGAGCATCGCCGTGACCCAGACCGGTACTTGAATGGAACTTGCCGTATTCGTCGACCACCATGTTTCCGTGACAGATTTCATCGCGTCCGTCCTGATCTATATCGGCAATGGTAAAGTTATGATAACCCTGTCCGTAAAAAACAGACGAAGGATCATCGACGGCACAGGCCCATTTCAAGACGAGTTTCTTATTGATCACATCCCAAGTAGCGGCATGATAATTGGTGTAACAGCCACGACCCAGATAAACAGACGGATGACGCCCGTCTAAATAAGGAGCACCGAAATAGAACTTCGTGGCACGGTGACCGCCATCGCTCTTCGAATTGCCTTCGTACCAGAAAGCCACTGAACGACGGGCCAGGTTGTTGCCCGGGGCCGAAGTACCCGGTTCGTATACACCCGATGGAGGAGTCTTATTATTGGTTGTCTTGTTGTAGCCTCCGTCATTGGAATCAAACTTCTGATAATCGAGCGTCTGACCTGTATAGCCGTCAAGCAGGACAATAAACTCGTCGCCCTGCTCCATAAAGGTCTGCGTACTCGAATAATCCGTTCGGTAATTCACGTTGGCATTACCCAAAACAGTTCCGTCCGGCAGGATCGTACCATCACCACCACGGAAAATAATCTCAGCCTTGCCGTCCTCGTCAAAGTCGAAAGCAAAGCAGGCATTCTCCGAACCGTTACCGTCACGCATGTTCGGTCCCAGATTCACTTCCCAAAGCTTGGTTCCGTCGAACTCATAGGCTTCGAAACGGGTGTAAGCCGAGTCGTTGCCAACAGTCACATCGGTATTCTGGCGTTCGATGACAAGCTCATACTGCCCGTCTCCGTCCAGATCGGCAACCGTTCCATCGGTAATGCTCATTACAGAAGTTACGTCACGACCCGTCTTGGGATTGATGACCGGCTGAAGATCGATTTGCAGATACTGGTTATTCCATACCGATGCTGCAGTACACTTCTCGCCTACCTTTCCGTCAACGACCGGAGCCACAGTGTAGACATTCGAGGCGGTTCCGCTTGCATCCAGATAGTTGGAAACAGTCAGGTTTTCAGCCACAAGGTTACCATCGCGGTACAGATTGTACCTGACGCCATAGTATTCATCACCCGGAATACGCCAGGAGGTATACACTCCGTTCGAGACCTTAACAGCTACCAAACCGCGATCGAGAGTCTCCATCTGGCGCTGTGCCCAAACTGTACCCATACTCAAAAGGAACAGGGAGGCAAAGAGTAGGTTTTTCTTCATAAGGCTAAATATTTATTGCGATTATTATTACACGGTTAGTTATTCCCGAAGTTACGTTGTTTGCCGATGCAAAGGTACGCATTTATGCAGAAACTGCCAAGTTTTATATATAAAAAAAGGAATAATCTCCATATATAGTAACAATTATTCCATCTAAAGCACAACTAAATTTGGAAACAATCAAAAAAACGCATACCTTTGCAGCATGGATAAAGAATCAATTACCCGACGTGAAGCTCTTTCCAGAATCGGATTAGGTATTCTGGGTTTGGGCGTTTTGGCATCGTTGCCGATGAGCTGTTCCCCAGCAGCTCCTCATAAGCAGGCGGATCAGTCCGGATTGCTCATTCCCTGCGATGATTGCCCGCAGTGCGTAACCTGTCCGTATGGGGTTGACATCCGCCAGAACATCCGTGTCTATAATCAGGCATGCCGGGAAGGCGTACTGCCCGACCCTCGCCAGCAAGGCAGCAAGCAATATGCACGGGAAGGAGAGAATTTCATCCGAACGCTGAACCGTCAGGTACCCAGACTGGCACAAGCCGACCGTTGCATCGGCTGTAACTTGTGCTCGGGCTCTTGTCCCAAACATCTGCCCATTCCCCAAAACCTCCGGCAAATCGAGAACCTGGTTGTTCGAGTTCAGGAAGATCTTTATGACCGGCTTTGCGACAAAGGCGTTTACCAATCCTTATAGTCATGAAAGAAATCAAAGATACCGTTTATTCGTCCGACGGAACCGTGCAGGTGCTCACCCAGGGAGGGACAGAACTTGAAAGGAAGTTCTCCAGAACCATGCCCGACGGCAGCCCTGCTGCTGCCCGCTATACCGGCATCATGCCGCCCTGTACCGTTGACCGTGAAACATTCTTAAATAAATGTACACGATGCGGGAAGTGCATAGAAGTCTGTCCGCAGCACATTCTGCATCCAGCCGAGGAAGACGAATTAGGACCACTCGGAAAGGGCGCTCCTGCTGTCAGTTTCGAGAACGGCTGGTGTCTGCGCTACTGTAACCGCTGCGCCGAAGTTTGTCCTACAGGAGCCATCAACCTCCGTTCCCTGGCCGAAAAAGCTGACGACCGTTTAGGTTGGGCAACCTTCAACCGTCTGACCTGCGTTACACAAACAGATGACGTTGACTGTAATGCCTGCATCCGTCACTGCCCCACCCACGCCATTTCCGTTCAGGAATTTAACGGGCATAAGATTCCGAAAATCCGCATCTCACAGTGCATCGGCTGCGGCGCATGCGAATTCTATTGCCCGGCTCGTCCCAAAGCCATTCATGTGGAGGGCCTGAAATACTGAGACTAACGTTCAGCAGCAAAAACCCCAGAGATCTGATCCCTGGGGTTTTCTATTTATGCCCAATGACGGGCGAGAATCCACAAAAAATAAGAATGTTAGAAAAGGCAGCCTAAATATAATTTCAGACGTTCAGATTAATGCCACTTCAGGTACCAGTTGTCCGAAGAAGTGTAGTCTGCATTACCCAAAACGTTGTTTCGTCCCTGGTTCTTGCGGTTAATAAGTGCCTGCAGATAAGCTCCGCCAGACATTCCGTCATTACCCTGGGCATCCATACGGCGGGCAGCACGAATCAAGTCCGGGAAGCGGTTACCCTCGTGAGCCAGTTCGCGTGACGCCTCATCCATAATCAGTTTCTCCACCAGATAGATAGAATCCTGTTTGGTCGGGCAATCCGAAAGGTCGGCATAGCGGCCCGCAAGGTCGGCATCAAGGTTATCGTAATAACTCATACACTGGCGACCCACACGCAGACCGCGGTTCTCTCGCCAACCGCCACGAACAGAATAGCCATCGAACGGATTAGACGATGCCGACGAATAGAATCGGGAATCGAAATACAAGAGGGCAGAATCGGCCTCGTTGTCGGTAATACCCATGGTAATAGGGTATAACACATCAAGAATCTGTCCCTGGCCGCGGAAGTAAGCCGGATTGGACGTAGGCAGCAGCACGCCGTACTCGTCAGTCTTGCCGTTCAGTGTGATGCCCGAAGGATAGGAAGTGCCGTATGTGCCGGCAATGCCTTTGGTAACGAAATTCCAGGCAAATTCCGGATAGCCCAAACGGTTCATACATTCTGCAAAACGGAGCAGAACCATTGCGGAACGATAGAGCCACCAGCGGCCTTCCTGCACGTAGGACTGGGAAGGATCGAACAGACCGAGATACTTGGCACAGACGGTATCACTGTTGGCATTATTCTCGTTGAAGGTTGCCCCCTCTCCTCGCGGATCATAAGGTGCATCGTTAGTACGAAGCAGATCACTGCGGTTGTAGTTATAGATGCAGGCAGATGAAGGACGCAACTGGTAACTGCCGCCATCGGAAGTCGAAGCAAAGAGATCAACGAACGGATAAGCAGGCTCGTCGCCCGACGGGAAAGTAATCGTCCAGATCCATTCGGCATCGGCCGCCTTGGTCGACATCAGATCGCTGAACATGTTGGGCCACGAAGTGAAGTTGGCATTCACGTTAGCATCGTTGTAGCGCAAGAAGTAAGCCTGATAATAGTTGCCGTATGCACCTTCGGTTGAAATGGTTCCCGATGAGGTACACTTGTAACGGAGATAATTGTTGGTTTCGGCCAGCTTGGAGTCCTGATCAAGGAACTCTTTATACAATGTGGCTGCTTCTCGATACTGGTTATTCCACAAATAAAGGTCGGCTAACAGCAGTTTCTTATGAATGAAATAGAAATAGAGAAGCTGACCATCGACGGTAGTTTTTGATGACGAACCGGAAACCGTATTGATGACCAATGGAGACTCCTCATACGGATTCATGAAAGGCAGAGATTCCATCGTAGCAATCAGCTTGGGAAGCAGCTCATCGAGGCCATAGCGTGGAGCCGAAGCATAGGCCTCGTTCATATCCTTAACAGTTACGATAGGCTTGGTGATGTATGGAATCTTTCCGAACTGTACAGCAGCCTGCAGGTACACATAGGTACGCAGTGCGGCAATATCAGAATAACGTTCGGCATATTCATCTTCGGTCAGGTCATGACGTACCAGCATCTTGTCGAAGTTATCAAGACAATCGTTGCACTCGTTTATGACTGCATAATACTTAGTGGGTTGCAGATAGGGATTATCGGCATTGTCCACATTGGCATCCACTTCCTGCAAATAGGTGTTGGAATTGTCTGTAATAGTCATCAGGTCGGCACGCAACTCGTTCAGGACCACCATCTGTTCAGCCAGTTCCATAAACTTGCTGTAAACACCCAGAATGTGCTTGTCTGCATCTTCCATATTTGTGTAGGTGTCCTCATACTCGAGAGCATCGTCGATGTCGGCATCCACACAGCTGTTCAGCGCAAACAGACCAGCAATCAAAAATAAAACATTATACTTTTTCATAATTACAAGCCAAGTTTAAGTCCAATATAGAAGGTTCGGGCAGTAGGTGTAGAAAAGGCATCGACACCCTGATACAACGGATTGTTAGACGAAGAGCTGACTATCTCCGGATCATAACCATTGTACTTGGTAAGTGTGAAGAGATTCTCGCACGTACCGAACACTGTCAGACCCGTAATGTACGAACTCTTGATATTGAAGTCGTAAGACAAGGAAAGTTCCTTGAGTTTCAGATATGAACCATCCTCAATCCAACGATCAGAGAAACGGCTGTTGCCCAAAGGATCGCCATAGGTGGCACGAGGCATAGAAGCCTTGTCTCCCTCAGTACGCCAACGGTTCAGCACGTTCTTGGTCTGATTGGTATAGGCTGACATATTCTCGAGCTGAGAACGGGTGTAGTTATAGACATCGTTGCCCAACGAGAAGTTGAACTGAGCCGTAAGGGTAAAACGACGATAACGCATTACCGAAAGCAGTCCGCCGAAAAGATCCGGATTCGGATCGCCAATCTTGACCATATCAATCTCGTCGATGAGTTTATTTCCATCCTGATCGATGAAACGGACATCTCCAGCCTCGAATGGCTTGCGGACGGAACCCACCATCGTACCCAAACCGTCAGCATTTGCTTCGGCTGAAGTACTGTAAATGCCTCTGGTCTGATAACCATAGAACACGCCAATAGCGGAACCGACAGAAGTCAACACGGTTCCCTCTCCTATTGAGGTGCGGATACTGCCGCAATCCAGTTTCTGAACCTCGTTCCTGTTATGAGCCAAGGTGAGATTCAGATCCCAGGAGAAGGCTTTCTTGTTCATAACCCGTCCGCCCAGTGCCAGTTCAACGCCTGTATTGGTCAGTTCGCCTCCATTGCTGACATACGACTTGTGTCCGCTAAGCGAATAAGCATTGCTGTAAAGCAACAGATCGGTAGTCCGGCTGTGGTATGCATCAACAGAAACCGTAAGACGTTCGTTCAGGAAAGCGGCATCGATGCCGACATTTACCTTCTGTACCCGTTCCGGCTTGATGTCCTGATTCATTATGCCGCCACGAACCAGACCGTTGTTGTTCAGGAACGACTGGGTAATGTAGTAGCGACGGGATACATAGTTACCGATATCGTCATTGCCAGACATATTGAAGCCTGCACGCAACTTCAGGTATGAGTTCCAATCTGCACCCTTCATCCAGGCTTCGTTCGAAATCAGCCAGGCTGCATTGATGCCGGGATATACCTGCAAAGCTGAAACATCTTCGCCATATCGGCTTGATGCGTCGGACGAAACCGTCACATCGACAAAATAGCGGTTCTTGAAAGCGTAATCGGCATTTAAGTAAAACGAAAGCCAATTCCAATTACCCAAGGCACCACCGTTCTGATAAAGCTCGCTATCGCCGTTACCGATGGTCTGATAATAATTGCTTGCCGAGTTGTAACCATGTCCGAAATCGTCTTCGGCCCTATTGTTATAGTAACGGAAGCCTAATGCACCATCGAATTTATGATCGCCCCACGAGTTGCTATAGGTAAGACGTGTTTCGTCGCTGATTGAATAGAGTCGTTCCACGCGATGCATCTGCTGGTTGGTTACCTCAGCATTCGGCAGATTGGGATAAGGAATTCCGCTGGTCGGATAGAAAACCACCTCTCGTTCCTTATTATAATCCAAACCGAAGATGGTAGCAATCTTCCACCCTTTCCAAAGGTCGGCCTCCAAGGTGTAACTACCCATGAAGCGGTAGAATGAATTCTCGCTGACCACATCGTTGGTAACTACAGCTGGATTGGCGGCTCCCAAAGCATCCACATCCTCGTAAGACGGAGAGAACATGTTATACTCGTCCACGCTATGAATTGCCGTGAAAGGAGCCTTCACCAAAGCGGTATAAATCGGATTGACGTTGCTGGCAGAGCCTTCGTTCGACAAGTTCTTAGAACCATAAATAAAGCTCATGCTGGTATTGAAGCGAATGCTGTTCGTAAAGTTGATGGCAGCGTTCAGACGCGCATTGAAACGCTGGAAGTCAGTACCCTTGATGAGTCCGTCCTTGTTCTGAAAGCCTAACGAAACACCATAGACAGCTGTCTCATCGCCACCGCTGACACTCAGGGAATACTGCTGTTTGAAACCTGTCTGGAAAATTTCATCCTGCCAATCGGTATTCTGGTTGTACTTGTAATAATCACCATACTTCCAACTGCCATCCGGGTTCTGCTGAGGCTTTGCTGCATTGACCCAGGAAAGAGTATTTACCTGATTAGCTGTCAGACCGGAAGTCTGTGCCAACTCTGTCAGATAACGCTTAGCATCAGCAGCACCAAGCATCGGATACTTCTTTGGCTGCATATTCAGGCCCCAGAAGGCCGACACATCGACGTGTGTAGAAATATCTTCTGTACGCTTGGTCTGGATCAGAATGGCACCGTTGGCACCCTTTACGCCGTAAATGCTCGAAGCATCCTTCAGAACCACAATCTGATCGATATCCTTGACATCGATACAACCCAGCGGTGTAGATATCTGACCTTCGATGAGAGATACACCGAACTCCTGATTCTCGACAATCAGGCCATCGATGACCAACAGCGGACTATTATTAGCATAAAGAGAGTTGAAACCACGAAGCAAAAGGTTGGCTCCGCTCCAATCGGTGCCGGAACGGAACAGAACGTTCATACCAGCTGACTGTCCTTGCAAAAGAGCCTCGGGAGCACCTTTCACGGAAAGCGAGTTATCGACATCGATAACAGAGATGGCCGACGAAGAGGTAGTAATCTCTTTCTGACCCAACGGCGAGGCAATCTTCTTGTTTGTAACGGAATTATAGCCCTTGTACATCAGTCGGACATTCAGTTCCTCCAAATCGCGCACTGGAATCATGATGTCCTCTGTTGTAGGACCGCTAACGGCTATCATAGAAAGCGCCTTGCCGTTGGCATCAACGGGCACCTTGATAGAAAAGGTTCCGTCCTCACCGGTCATAGCCGAGAATCGGGCGCCTACTACCTGCAGGGAAATACCTGCCAGAGGTTCGCCGGTAGCATCGAGCACCACTTTACCCGTTACCGTCTTAGAAGGAATTTCTGCAGCCTTGGCAGCAGAGACGGGTCTCTGCTCTGTCTGCGCCAAAGATACCGAAGAACAGGTCAGACCTGCTAACAGAAACAAAATATATGCTTTCTTCATAATCAGGACTGTCATTAACTTATTCTTCATCATCTTCTTCAATTACCGGTTCGACATGGATATAATCCAAATAAATGGAACCATGTGGCTGGATAGAACCGACACTCGGATTGGCCGTATTCGAAATATTGAAAACGCCACTCGTAACAAATAAGCAGGCATCACCCTGATAGAAACAGCGGAAGACATCCTTGCGGATGCGGTTCGGACGGCCATTGGCCAGATAGGTATTCTCGTTATTCGGACAGATTCCGGTCACGCCGCTATAGTACAGTTTGCCTTCTGTTCTGGCTTCAGGTGTCATAACAGCCTGATTAGGAGTCTGGCACCAGATAAGCGGGAATTCACAATTCGGATCATCAACCCCATAACCGGCATTGATGCCCAAATGCTTGAAGTTGTTGGTTGCGCCCAACAGTTCCTCCAAACGGGAGGCTGAAGCCGTTTCAAATTCACCTTCTTCAAAAACGGTAGGATCAAACGGTACCATGCAGGCATACTGACGCTGTAGCGGCTGGAAATAATTACTGTAACTGTAATTGATGAGGAAGTCACTATTGGCATAATCATCAACATACGAAATCTGATTATCACCAGGCTGCGACAGATACAACTTCTGATAGTTTCGGATCACTCCTCCGCACGGCCAGTTGGCATCTGCCAGATACTTATCATATTCAACACTGAGCGTATCCGGGTTCACATGCGTCGGACGATCATCAACCGATCGCATATAAATCTTATAATCACACGAATACAGCGGAGCCGTATAGCCAAGATATGAACCGCCTCGGGTATTGTTCACCTGAGGATAGGTATTGCTGCCAAACGAGGTTCCATAATAGCCGTAACGGGTTGTCCGCTTAAACACCTGTTCGGTATCGGAAGTAATGTTGCCCTCGCCATCAAGAACATAGCGCCAATAGGGTCTCAAAGTATCGGTACCGCACAGTACAACGTCACGCTGACCGCGGGCATTGATATTCACTCGGGTAAAGATATATTCACTGGAATGACTCTGATAGTCTTCGCCTTCCACATAAACAGACTTGATCTTATTGCCTGCCATATGAATATGAACGTCGCCAGCAACATAGACCTTACCATTGCAAAGATCAATTGTCTCGGCAATACCGCTTTTCATCTTAACCCGGACATCCGAAGTAGACGTAAAATAGGTCTCGCCCGGCTTTGAATTTTCGGCATTGAAAACCAAATCGGTTACCAAAGCCGTCCGGGCTGCTATAGTTGTAGCTGCGGTATCAATCTTATAACCTACATAATCAGGCTCCGGGTGTAACCCGTTGTTCTGTTTGAAGTAATTCCAGTAGAGTGCCGAAAGGCGTTCAAAAGTGGAATCGGCCAACAATACGAGATTTACCGTTGACTCGTTGTCATTGATAGGAACGGCATCCAGAATCGGATTTGCATAAATCATAACCGTATCGTAAATCGGATTGTTGTCCGGATCGATGGCAATCTGAACACTTTGAGTCATGTCCATTATGGAATCACCCTGCTCAACAATGAATTTTGCCATCTCATACTGATCTTTGAGCTGGCACAACTGCTCGAAGATGTTCAGACGGTGTCCGATGGCTGCATCGGCAAAGCGCAGAATACCATTACGGCAGATAATCTCGGTAGTTTGCAGTTGAATATCGGCAATAGGAGTCTGCTTTCCATTATAGGCAACAACCGTTGTCATCGTATCAAGCCGACTCTTGTTAAACTCCAATAAGATGATGTGAGCAGCTGGGACAGACGCTTTGTCAGCATCTGGAACCGCACTCATGGCAGAATTGGTCGGAGCCAGAACCGTAAACAGTCCATCCGATTCAAGCAACTGATCATAGCCTCCCTGTTGAAGAACTGCAGCAAAATCGCTCAGCTCAGGTTGCTGGGATATGACTGTCCACAAGTCCTTCGACTTGCTTCCTGAAACGCTATCGGCCTCCCAGGTATCGCTGCACGAGCTGAAGCCCGCAACAACGATTACGCTCAAAGCGATGCTTTTGAAATGTTTCATGAATATATTCATAGTCGTGATTTAATTATTTTAGATTACCAGAAGCATCAAACTTATCATCATCATGATTAATGCACCAAGTCTGAGGACATTCTCCCGGATTGGCTGTACCGGCAACAACCGGACACTGACCGCCCGGGAAGATATGGGTACGATAATTCGCATTAAAACCGGTGATATCAATATATCGGGTTTCATCCTTCTTGAGGGCTCCGTTCTCGTCGCGATCATAGCGATAGATTCGGGCGTCGTTTCCGTCAATCATGACACGCGGATACACCTGATCATCGGCCACTGGGATAAAGTAGAGCATGTCGAACCACTGGGCACGAGCACCGGAGCCGGCATTGTTATCGTCAAGTGCCTCCAGTCGTAGTACATGACTGCCCTCCGACTTCACATCGATGGTGGCCAGCAAAAGACAATTCATAAACTTCATGGATGGCAAGTATGCCTGAGGCTGATAATAACCCTTAGCCGACTGCTGCTCATCGTCGTTGCGGCTTGACGAACCAGCGCCCATCTGTGACAATACAGCAGTTCCGAACACCTGATCTTCCTGACCGGATTGCAGGAACGAAACCTTAACAGAGCCTTCGCCTGTTGAGTTCTTGTAGGTAGGACGCCAACGCAGCCAAACCTTGTACTTACCCTCAACCAGCGTTGGAGTCTGAATCTCCAGATACTGCATCACATGAGTTGCCATTCGGAAGTTCAGTTTATCGCCATATACAAACTCTGGGACATTGTGCCCATCAAAGTTGATGTCGCCTAACTTCGGCACAAACGAACAGTTATACTCCACATTAGGAGTGTTCTTTCCCGACCAGCTCATCATGGAAAGATCGGTAGGAACATAACCTGCACTGTTGGCAGTAGGAATAGAATAAGAGGCATCGGCCGAAAGGGTTGAATAGAAATAGAGCGTGGTTCCTGCCTTCTGATATCCCTTGTTGGAACGGATTTCCGGCTGATCCGCCATATCCCAATTGATACGGGTAGCTGCACGTTCAATCACCTCCAACTCACCATTCAACGACTGGATCACACCATTAGAACAGGTGAAATCGACCATATTACCGATAGTTGAAACTTCAATACCGTTCTCGCCTAACGACTCGTAACGGTTCAGGAAAATCTTCTCGCCAATGGAGGAAATAGTAATCACCTTCGACACATTGATGATGGTATCCTGACCGGAAGTGGTTTTGTCGGTCTTAGGGAACGAAGTGAAAGTGTTCATCTGACCCTTGGTAAGGTCGGCCTTGAAATAGCGGCCATTGATGAAATGATAACCGATCCAGTTCTTCAGCAAAGTCTCGGTGGTGTAATTCTTGGTGTTATAGAACTCCAAGCGTTCCTTAACCAAATCAAGAGTCGTCAACTTCTCCGCCTGCATCACCGAATCCGGCTGTACCATGAAGGTCAGTTTTGTCCCGGTTCCAACGATATCCTCCAACTTAAGATCCAGAGAATCGAGAATCTCCTTCATGATTTCAGTCATGATGGAATAACCCTTTGCTTCTGAGTCATACAGACCGATGTTTGTGAAAACATCCTTGACGCTATAAGTCGGACGGTGCAAAACATGATCAATGACATGCAGCACTCCATTACCGGTTGATATATCGCCAGCGGTAATCAATGCATTACGATTGATGACATACGAACCGGTTGCATAGGAAGATGTCAGATAATCCTGCGACATGTTCGGATACGTCAGACGAGTATCAATCATATCGGTGGTATGAAGCGTATCCTCCAACATGTGATAGCAAACTATGTTTCGGGCACTGTCGGACGAAAGCTGCTGAATAGCATTTTCGGCAGCTACGGCATCGGAAACACCCAAATACTCGCAAACTGCTTCGTTTGTCGGGACAAACAGTGTATAGTGTCCGTAAGCATGCACCATACCACGCATGTCTGCATGATCGACAATATCCAGGAATAGACCCAAGGTCGAGTCGTTGGCTGCCATATATTCATCGAGCTGCAATGCGCTGTTTGCCACCCAGTCGGTACCTTCCATATTGTCATCGCATGAAACGAATCCCAACATCGAAGTTGCAACCGAGGCACACATTATATATTTAATGAAATTCCTTTTCATTGCTGTAAAAGATTTTGATTTCAGTTCTGTCATACATTCTAGCTCTTAACTTATTCTGCCATCTCCCAATCAGATTTCTGATCAAGCAACGCATTCATCTTAACATCGTTCCTGGGATAGGGCAAGTAATGGCACTCGTAATAATTACTATAACGCGAACGCACACTCGAAGCCTTTGTGATTGTCGTAGCAGAGGTAACGATGTTCAGAAGATAGCTGATACCGCCACCGGTGCAGCTGCCTTTTCCATACGAATTGCGCGCTGCGGTACGAAGAACATCGAACCATCGGCGACCCTCGAATGCCATTTCACGTCCCTCCTCATCGAGAACGAACTGCTCCATTGACTGACACGTCAAATCACCCTTGGCGATGGTAAAATCCTGATCGTTACGAAGCTCATTCCAATATACATCCTGGAATGCTGCATTATTAACAGTCACATCGGTAGTCTCAACAGCCGAAGCACGATCGCGAACCTTGAATACAGCCTTGTATGCCTCCAACAAGAGGGCAGGATCTTCGTCGTTAGCCCAAGCCAACTGAACCAAAGCCTCAGCCTTCATCAGATAAACCTCTGCCAGACGATAAACCATGATATTCTTTTCGAACTCAGATGCAGCCGAATAGACAGTAGCATTCATGTCCATACCCGCATACTTCCAGCAGTAACCGCCATTACCCTGATTGTTAAGCAAGCGGCGAACATCTTCGTATCCGTTCACCTTGCCCAGAAGTTTCTCGCTGTCAAGGAAGACACTTTCGTCCAGCAAATCGGAATTAGGTACATAAGGCCGGTTGGAAGCAATCAGCATCGAATAGAACGGAGTTGCACTATAGGTATCAATCTGCAGTTCGAAAATACTCTCGCTACTGTTACCTGTCACATAGATAGCATTGAACATTTCCTGCACGGAGGCAGAAGTTGTCAGATAGAACTGATCCTGATACAACATGCTGCTGACATCCTCCAGGTCAACACCTGCCTCAGCCGGCAACTGCTTGGTAATCGGAATCAGTGTGTACTGTCCGCTTGCAATAATCGAATTACACTCGTCGACACACTTCTGGTAAGCAGTCTGCGACTTAGTTTTATCTGTAGCCAAAGCACCTTGCCAGCGATACATATCGGCCAAAAGGGTCTTCAGGAAATACATGGTAACCTGTCCCTTATTAGCCGCTACATTCGTACTGCTGTATGAATAAGGGAGCGAACCGGCAGCTTCGATTTTCTCCAACTGACTGATCAGATCATCCAAAATCTCAGCCTGCTTGGTAACTGCGCAATTGCGATTCGTTTCGTCGCTGAAATATGCCCATGTTACATATGGCACATCCTTGTAGACACGAATCAAATAGAAATACATCAGCGCGCGAACCGTTGTGGCAGCCGCTTTATACTGTTCACAAGCCGTAGCGCTGAACGAAGCATCGGCTGCCAGAGCCTCGTCGGACTTTTCGAGCAACAGGTTACAGTTATTGATTACCGTGTAGTATGCCTGCCAAGCCACCCAGGTATTGGTGCTGGCAATGTTACACTCGCGGATATTGGTGTAGGCATCGTTTGTATTATACGGCGCCAGATAATCTGCACGCATCTCACCGTGCATGAAGATGCGGTTCGTTGCATTGACCCACGAGCAGTAGATGCCTGTCATGGCACTTGCCACATCCGATTCTGTCTTCCAATAATCGGTGGCAGTAACGCTGCTTTCCGGTGACAGGCCCAACCAGTCATTGCAAGAAGTGGACATCAACATCGAACTGCCCAGAAGAGCAACGGAAGCTATTTTATATATCTTTGATTTCATAATCATAATGCTTAGAATTTGACGTTGATACCAAGAGTATACTCATGAGGACGCGGTGTATTCGATGTATCGTAACCCGGATTCTGGGCGTTCGAAATCGAGACTTCCGGATCCATACCCGTATACTTTGTCCAGCAATAAATGTTCTGCATCTGAACATAAATCTTCGCATCGCTCACAAAAGTGCCCTTCAGCAGGTTCTTCGGGAACGAATAACTGAGTGTGGCAGTTTTGAAGCGCAGGAACGAACCGTCCTCAACATACCGGCTTGATGCCAAAGAGTTATAAGTTGCATTCCAACCATAGTAAGCACGTGGCAGCAGACCGCTCGGCACTTCTCCATTCTCAATCTGTTCGTTGGTATACTCATGTCTCCACCGACGCAGAACGGAAGTCGACTGATTGTTGAAAGAATGCATCGATTCCATAGAAGCCTTGGCAATATTGACAATGTCATTGCCGTAACGGAAGTTGAAGAAGGTATTCAGCGTCCATTGCTTGTACTTGACATTGATACCGAAACCGCCCGTAAACAACGGCATACCATTACCGAGATAAACAACATCCTGCTCGTTGATGTTACCATCGTGGTTCACATCCTTATATTTTGCATCACCAGCCTTGAAGGTGTAGCTGTTGTCGTTGGTATAGTTGAAACGCATGTGTACATATTGCAACTTACCATCCTTGTAGGTCATGATCTTGTTACCGTTGGCATCAACCGCAATCGTCTGTTCGTCGTTCAGATAAACGCCTTCGTAAATGTATCCATAGAATGAACCTAAAGGCTGTCCCTTAACCAAAAGGGTTGGATAATAACCCGAGATGGTATTGGAAGTCCACGATCCTGACGTTTCCAGATCGTCCTTCAGCTCGTTTTCATTACGGGCGAAGTTTGCCGAAACCTTGATATTCCAATCTTTAGTACGGTAAGGAACAAAATCGAAATCAAGTTCCCAACCCTTGTTCTGCATACCTGCATAATTCAGATATGCTGCATTGGCAAAACCGGTAGAGGTTGGAATCAACCTTGACTTGACAACCAGATCGGCAGAACTCTTGAAATACCACTCGAAGTGGGCATTGATGCGATTTTCGATAAAGCCCAGATCGACACCTGTATTGAAAGACTTGGTTCTCTCCCATTTCAACTGACTCAACTCCAGACCAGTCTGATAAGTACCTTGCTGTTTCAGATAAGTGTATGCATAGGTATTGTAAGTTGCTTGCGATGCATAGTTGCCCAACGCTCTGGACGAACCAGATTCACCGTAGCTGAATCGTAAAGAGAATTCAGAGAGCTTAGTCTTTTCTGCCAAATCTTTCATGAACGGCTCTCCGGAAATACGCCAACGGCCAGATACAGACGGGAACAATGCCCATCGGTTACCGTCGCCGAACTTTGAAGATCCTTCATAACTCAGGGCGGCACCAAAAATATACCGGTCATGCAAAGAATACTGTACCTGTCCGAAGGTATTCACCGAACGGACTTCACTTGAAGACGAACCGAAAGTGGTCGAGTTGGCAACCGTACCACCGTTCGACGGGTCGGTCAATTCTACAGAAGCCGTATTGCTGGTACCAACAGCAAGGTTCTTAGTACGAGAATCGGACGTATTCAAACCAAGCACAATCTGCAGGTTCTGATTTTCGCCCAAGTCGGGGGTAAAGAACAACTTATTATATGTCTGAAATGCAAAAGACTCGTTATCCTTGTCCAAGGCTACATTCACGGTCGATTCAGTCCAAGGACGACCTGTTGCAGACTGTGGAACGAATGCGTTCTGCTTCTCGTTATTAATATCCAAACCTACTTCTAACTGATAGCGGAGCCAGGTCAACGGCCGGTATTGCAAAGAAAGATTCGGAATAACACGATTGCCGCGAGTCTTGTAATAACCTTCGTTGGCCATAACAACCGGGTTATAAGGACTTGTAACAGCTCCGTTCCAATAGCTTCCGGACAAATCGGTAGCAGGGGTGAAATAATTATTGGTCAGGTTGCCTACTTCGTCATATTCGTAAACGCCCATGTTCGGAGCGCGGTTAAATGCCTGCGACAATACGTTGTAGTTCTTGTTGAGAGCCGTAACATAGTTTCTGTCGGTGTTACTGTTGGTATATGACATCGACGCCGAGAATTTCAACTTTTCCGAAATGTTATAGTCGATATTCACACGGCTTGACAAACGGCGGTAGCCCTCTCCTATGGTAGTACCCTTGCTATCGTAATAGTTAAACGAAGCTCGGTACATAGCTTTCTGCGAACCGCCCGAAATAGAGATGGAGTGATCCTGAACAAATCCGGTTTGGGTCAGTTCCTTATACCAATTGGTATTTTGTCCATAGTTGTAATAATTGTAAAGATTGTTACCATCGTTGGCCAACTGCGGATAGGTCTGAGGATTGAATACACGGCCGGCATTGAAGAGTTCCTCCATAATGAGGTTGGTGTATTCCTCACCATTCAGCATAGGAATACCATCGCCCGGAGTGGTAATGGAGCCCTTGAACGAATAGGTGATTGTCGGTTTGCTTACTGCACCGCGCTTGGTTGTAATCAAAAGCACGCCGTTAGCACCTTTAGAACCATAGATTGCAGTTGCAGCCGCATCTTTCAATACCGTAATCTCCTTGATATCATCAGGTGCGATATTCAACATGGTTGCATAATCGTCCTCATCGGCTGTCGAGAAATCGAAATCATCGTCAATCGTGGTTTCGTATGGGAATCCGTCGACAACAACAAGCGGCTCAGACGAACCGTTAATAGAAGTGGTACCGCGCACGCGTATAGACATACCCGAACCTGGGGCACCAGAGGTTGCGACCATATCAACACCTGCTACACGACCCTGAAGGGCATCAGTAGCATCGGCTACCGCCAGATCCTCAAGTTCTGCCATATCGATTTTCTTGGCAGATGTCGTAAGATCGCGTTCTGCGATCGACATCATACCGGAATTCTGACGACGAACGGCTGTAACTTCAACATCCTTCAACTGGACGTTCTCCTCTACCAACGTTACATTATAGACCGTTTGGGAAGCAGTAATTGAGATTGTCTGTTTCTTATAACCCGTAAACGAAATAATCAGGACATCGCCCGGACGTATCATTTCGGCCAAAGAGAAATTACCGTTAAAGTCGGTTTGCGCTCCTGTAAGGATTCGCCCGTCCTTATTCTGCCATACAACGTTGGCACCAGCCATTGGTTCGTCGAAGGTTCCATCCATAATGGTACCTCGAATCATTGTCTTCTGTGCCATAGCCGGCAGAGACAAAGTGCTCAAAAGTATGAACAGTAAGATTCTGGTGAATGTTTTCATTTTGTTTCCTGTTTTAATCATTACTGTTGTGACTCTTTACTAACAAACTTATAGAAGATGTATCCATTCAAACTATGAATGATACCCCGAGGACAAATAATGTTGCTCTGGCCCAAGCCTCGTACCACCTGATTGTCGAACGGATGTTCATCAGTTGCTTCACTGGAAGCGTTGATAGCACGATAGGCGGTAAATCTACCGGTTTCATAATCTCGCCCGAGGAAACGAAGATTGTGATTCTCGCCAGTCTTCGAAACTCGGATATACAAACGCTGGGTTCCCGACATGAAATCTTCATATTCGTCGGAAACCGGCTGGTAGGACGTACCAATCTGATATTCATTAACCAGATTCACCGACGGGCAATCCCACGTATTGGTGCTATAGAAATATGCAGCACCATCGTCCGGATAAACATCGGTAACGGTCAGATAGGCTTTCAGAAAAGCGCACACGGTATCACGATAGTTCAAAGCCTTGTTCTGTCGATTAAGTGTTGCCATATCATTACAGGTTTTCAGATAACCTTTTGATATAGCAAACTCCAACGCCTCGTCTGTCGGAACCAGAATCGTATACCGGCTAGTTCCAAACTCTGGCAAAGATGTGGCTACCGGCACCTGTCGCCAACGCGCAACCGTATTGGTGTAGGTACCACGATTGAAGGCAAAGTCCCAATACTCCTTGAACAAAGAATGGCGCATATTAGCAGGCAGCGACGGATTTTGGGCATAACGGGCAGAATCGCAACGCAGATACCATTCCAGATATGCCTTGATACCGTAGTAATCATCATCCTGGTATGTCCTACCGTTAATTCCATTGTATGTCCCGGCAAGATAGCCGTAAGAAAGCGGGACACTACCTTCTTCCACTCTATATACCTTACCATTGACATACCCGGCATATTCGTCTTCAACGACAGTTGTATAAAAATCAGACATTGGCTCCGAAGCCTGCATTCCAGCCGGAACGTTGCTGTTTGCAGTTGCATTCCAAAGAGGAGTTTCTGTCGGATCATTCACAATCGACCAAATTGACTGAACCATAATCTTATCGGTTCCATCAATCTTCTTATAACGGATTACATCGCCAAAGAAATTAGAGGTGAACCCCCAACCACCATAAGCACCATCGAACACGTCTTTGCCCAAATCAAGAGCATCAATCGTATCCCGTTCGATGAAGCTACGCTGAGACATCTCATTAATTGCCGTATTGGCAGAGGTTGAACTGGTGCTAACAGTAGCATCATACCGGTCACTATAAGCCGAATTGGCAGAGTTATAGTTGACGCCCGACCACAAATCCAGATTCTTATCGCTGTTCAGAATCAAAGTGAAATTCACTTGCGGATATCCCGAAAGACGTGAATATAACATGTGACTATAAATAGAATTGGCATAAGTTTCGGAATACGTCAGGTTTGCAACTCCATAAGAAGGATCAAGCACAAAACGGCTGCCAACTCCCTCGAAAGCACCTGTCTTTGGTACATAATCTATAATATGATACATACCGTTCGAAGCGAATCCGGACGATTGGACATTCTTTGAATAATTGTACGTCAGAGAATCGTTACTGTCGATAAACTCATTATATCCAAGCGAATTGTGAGCTGTAGCGAACTGAGAAGGCCAAATTATACCGTTAGCCTGCAAATTGCCCCACAATGTCGGAAGAACATTTTCGGCTACCGAATTAAATGCTTTATCGAACGATGTCTGGTCGGTATTCCAGCCAGCATGATCAACATAAGAAAGGATTCGGTTTTCGATATAGTTTTCGAGTGCTTCCTGGGTAGGAACAAAGAATGTTACACCTGAATTATAGGTATCGTCACCATCCACACTTCCGGTATAAGCCTCAAGATTCAGGGCAAAGGGATTAGTAGTGGTTTTGTACAAACGCAAACGCAGATTGTCGAGATTTGTATTGGGATACATTTTCTCGAAATAATGCGTTGCATTCGTCGATTCGGTATAGCTTAAGAATTGATAGTCTCCGGAACCCATACGATGATTCAAAGTTTTCTTCAGCACCGACCATGCTCCATTTTGGGCAGAAGACGGAAGTGTAGAGGACTCCGGATAAGATGTAATCATGTCATCCAGATTCTTAAGCGGAAGCACAACTTTGTTAATCAGATGAACAACTCCATTCTCACAATAAAGGTCGGCTGATCCGCTTGTATATTCAAGAATCTGGGCATCTACCACATTTCCATATGTTGAGAATGTACGACCTGGGAACATCAGTCCATAATCCGATTCTTTCAGATTTGATTTCCGATAAGAATTGGAAATGGTCGGCAAATATCGGTAATTGTGCCACGTTTCTGTCCAATTTCCCGTATAATCGTATGCATAAACCGAATCACCCTGATAGTATTCTTTTGAAAGAATCTGGTAAGAAGGCGTCTGATGCTTCAAAGCACTTCCTTCGGGATGCTCGCTGGTAGTAGGATGATAATTACCCAAGGAATCGCAAAGATACTGATTATAGAGCATCAGATACGAAACAATGTTTGCAGCATCGGTTTCTGGAATATCCTCGACCGATCGCCAGCCATACTCGTTGTTGGAGAAGAAGTCATTGAATGCTTCATCGGTAGGTACAAAGAAGGTATAACTTCCCGATCCTTCCAACTGCTTCGAATAAAGGGTCTTCTCAACAAGTTTCAGATACTGCTCGCAATCACCTCGTGAAGAGAGCACTTCTGAGGCTGGTTTTTCCAGCCAACTTGGACGTTCGTAGTATGAATCGAAGTCATCAGAACAACTGCCTGCCCCGATAAGGAGCAAAGCTGCCGCCGGAACTGACCTCAGGAACATACTGCGAAGATTCGCCTTTCCTTCAAGTTTCATGTGTTCTTAATAGGTTTTATTGTGTTAGTAATTATGTGCTTCATCTTATACAAAAACGATTCTGACAGATCGTGTATGACTAAGATTTCTGAAAGTTTTTCATATCCTTAAGATTGATAAACGTAAGTTTAATTACGACTGCAAAATTAATACAAATTGGCAACACGTCCAAATTATTGTTTCTGTTTTTATAAAAAAAACTAAAAAATCCATATTAAAAATAAAAAAATCCATGATTTGTTAAAGGATTTTTGGCTCATTCGGCAAAATACATTACCTTTGCAACCGCTAAAAAACTTAATCATGAAGCAGTATATATACCAATTCGAAATGAAAACCCGCGATTACGAATGTGATGTGCAGGGTGTAGTAAACAATGCCAATTATCAACATTATCTGGAAGTAACCAGACATGAATTCATACAAAGCATCGGAGAAAGTTTTGAAGGTTGGCATCGTAGAGGCATTGATGTAATGGTTTCGAAAGTTATCATCAATTATAAGGCATCGCTACATGGCGGAGAGGAATTCTTGTCCTGTTTAAATATGAGACGACAAGGAGTGCGATACATCTTCAATCAGGATATTTATCGCAAAAGCGACGGCAAGCTCTGCGTTTCGGCCGAAGTTCATTGCGTCTGCGTAGTTGATGGTGTTTTAAGCCGTGGCGAGGAGATAGCCGGAAGCTTCAAAAAATATCTGATTTCTGAAGAATAACATTTCATAGTTCTTTATTTGTTTCCAACGAGTGAACCATGGAGGAAGATCTTAAATACACCATTGCCCTTATGAACATACGTGGTATCGGGTCTATTATGGCCCGACACCTGATTGAAGCATTCGGATCGGCCAAAAACGTATATGAAGCCGATAGGAACCTGCTGTCAAACCTGCCTCGAATCGGACAAACACTTATTGAACAACTTGACAATCCGGAACACATTGAAAAAGCTGAAAGGGAAATCGAATTCACCCAGGAACATCACATTAACACCCTTATATACGGACAAGAAGGATATCCATCCCGGCTTATGGATTGTCCGGATGCACCTACCCTTCTTTTTTATCTGGGTGACGCAAATCTGGAAAGCAAACATATCCTAAGCATCGTTGGTACTCGGAGTTGCACCCAATATGGAAGAGACATGGTGAACAAGCTGGTAAGTGAACTCAAAGAAGCTGTTCCCGATCTTCTGATTGTTAGCGGATTGGCACTGGGAATTGATGTTGCATCACATAGAGCTGCCCTTGAACATCATATTCCTACAGTAGGAGTTGTAGCACATGGTCTTGACCGAATTTATCCATCAAGCCATCGGGCAACAGCCTCAAGAATGGTTCATGAAGGAGGCGGCTTAATTACAGAATACGTTACAGGGACAGAACCCGACAGAGGTAATTTTCTGGCACGAAATCGAATCATAGCCGGATTAGCAGATTGTATTCTGATAGCCGAAAGCCGCGAAGCGGGTGGTAGTTTGGTAACGGCATCTATCGGGGTTGATTATGGTCGGGATGTGTTTGCTTTTCCAGGACGTATTTCAGATGACCGTTCCAAAGGATGTAACAGACTCATCAGACTCAATCGGGCAGGACTGATTACTTGCGCATCCGACTTACTGGAAGCTATGAATTGGAATTCAACCGTCCTAAAGCCACAAGCCATACAGCAAAGTATTAATTTCGAGGAAGAAAACCTTTCTCCATTAGGGCGTCAAATCATGGATTTGCTACAAGACCGAGGCGATTTACGGCTGAACCAAATTTGTGACTTGCTTCCTCATGTCAACCGTTCTTCGCTTATAGAAGAATTGCTGGATCTTGAGATGAACGATAAAATCCGGAACTGCCCAGGTGGAATATACCAACGAAAATAAAAAAAAAGACGCCGAAGATTTTTCATCAACGGCGTCTGCTAACTCTCAATTTTTACTCATCTTGAGCAGAATCATATTTTTCTTTCCAAGACTCATACTGCTTAAATAAACGTTTCGGACGCGTATCATACCAAAGATAACCATCCCGACGTTCCAACCCTATATCCTCAAGATTGGGTCGCGGAATACCATCTCTATCACATACAAACGGTTGTTCGGTCTGCAAATCATAATAACGAGCCCAAAGAGGACCAGCAGTTGCATCAGACACTAATTTAGCATGAATTGTACGTTCTTTATTCGCTTTCTGATAACGATATCCGTTAATCTGGTGATCTGCCATCCATTTCATCGCACCATGAATGGAATTACGAATCTTCTCATCCGGATCAGGCATCTCCATCAGCAACTGTACAATTCGGGCGCTTTCTCTCGGAGAAAAGGCAGGCAACTCATAAGAACGGGCAAAAGTAGGAACTAATGTTTCGCGATCATATTGCTGACACCAAATGGTTGGTCTGCCATTTACAACAATTTGCGTTTCAAGCACACAATCGATTCCTTTCCAGAAAGCAACTTCACATCGCTGGCGAATCGAATCACTAACCAGATCACCACCTAAAACACCATATCGGTAAGCGACTCCCCTCAAAAGAACTAGTACATTTACCATTGCGTCATCATTATAAGTAATGCTTTTCTGGTAACCCTTGCCATTGGGCCAAACTTGAGGCCAGCCTCCATTGGGATACTGTCCTTCCAATAAGTATTCAAGTCCTTTAATAAAAGATTCTTTATAGCACGAATCTCCGGTCTGTTGATAAATCTTAGCCAATTGCTGCAACTGAGTTGTAGTCGCATCATTGTCAATTGTCGAATCATCTTGACGCTCCTTATCTATCTGTAATTGGGCTACATCAGACTCATCCAAAGGCTTGGATGTATCGATATTCTTGGGCCAACCGCCAGTATTGCGCTGATATAGCATTAGCACATTACCCTGTTGACGATATTCAGCTAATTCTGTAGAATCTTTCCCCGACGAAACAATTCTCCGGGCAGCATCATCCTTGCTTTTGGGAACAGCTTGGAAGGCACAAGACAAAATTACAAATGCTAAAAGCAGATATCGCATAAAACGTGTTTATTAATTAGGGTTTTGCGATGCAAAGATACATAGATTTACAATATAAGCAAATATTTTCATAAAAAAATATCATTTTTAACTTCAATTTTAGCAGTTTTTAGCAATAATTGTCGTTATTAGTATGTATTTTTGACATAAAAAGCCTTGTTTTCAATCAAGAAAAAAGAAGTTATATCACAGAAAAAGCCTGTCGGTTTTTAACGACAGGCTTACGTCTTTTAAGCACCAGCTTCACAGTAATGCTTAAAACTGGTTCTCGGAATTTATCCTTAACCAATAATAGCTCTTTTAATAATTTAACTCTAATAACCTTTAATTTACACAAAGCTACCACCCTCCCGGGCAACAACTCTGACACAAGTCTGATTTTGTCAGATTTGCGCTGCAAAGATAGAGAACTTTTCAGTAAGATGCAAATTTTTGTTTACTTTTTTTAGTACAAACCTAACAAAATCGGCATTAGTCAATTCAATAGGTGTTGTAGAACATATTTTACTGACATATTGTTTTAGATTCGATGAATGTGGATTCGATGCAAATGCATAGCTCCTGCTACACGTTTCAGCATTTCACGACGACTGGTAACGCTATAGCCACGTTTTCTCTTCAATGTACGCAATACTTCAAGATATGCTAATCCCATCACAATCGATGTAACTATCCAACTGATTGGATAAACAGACATTAAGCTTGGGAACGTATTCCAATTAGGATAGACGGCATACAACCAAAACAGCCGAAGTCCACATATACCTAAAATACTTACCATGGTAGGTACCAATGAGTATCCAAATCCTCGAAGGATTCCCGTCATTGCCTCAACGACCGCATTCAAAAACTCTGTTGATGTAATGATATACATACGTACCACTGCCAATCCCGCAACAATTGCCGAAGATGTGAAAATTCCTACTAAAGGATGGGCAAACAGGCAGAATACTGCACTTAACAAACCTGTACAAAGCACTCCAAGCCAAACACACCTTCTTGCAATGCTTCGACAACGGCCGAAGTTGCCCGCGCCATAATTCTGTCCGATAAAGGTGGTTGCTGTCTGACTGAACGAATTGGCGACAAAATAAGTATAATACTCGAAATTCAGTGCAGCAGTACATGCTGCAATTGTGGCAGCTCCCAGAGCATTGATCGAATCCTGAATCATTACATTAGAAAGGGAAAACAAACAACCCTGCAACCCTGCCGGGATACCAATCTGACCAATACGCTCCATCATTTGCGGATCAATACACAACCGCCTGAAGTCCAATCTAAGCGGACCGATCTCATGTTTCAAGAACGACAGCAGCATTAGCGAAGAAACCGCACTGGAAATAACCGTAGCAATAGCAACCCCGTCGACTGTCATACCCATTCCCGCCACAAAAACCAAATTTAAGATAACATTAATCACTCCGGAAACAAGCAACGCTATTAACGGTCGACGAGTATCGCCCTGACTTCGAAGAATCGCAGCTGCGAAATTAAACAGCATGACAAAAGGCATGCCAAGAAAATAAATCTGCAAATAAAGGACAGCATCATCAAGGATTTCCGGAGGCGTACTCAAACGCCCCAATATGGGTCGCGCCAGAGCCCATCCCATGACGGCCAGAAAAATACCGCTGATAAAAGCTAAAGCAATCGAGGTATGTACCGCTTTCCGAATTCCTTCTCGGTTTCCCTCTCCTGTCAGTGTGGCAACAACTACATTAGTTCCTATACTAAGTCCTACGAACAAGTTAATCATGAGATTAATCAATGATCCGTTGGTACCAACCGCTGCCAAAGCATTCGAACCGGCAAACTGTCCGACTACTGCAACGTCTGCAGAATTGAAAAGCTGCTGCAAAGCCCCGCTAACGGCAATTGTCATTGCATATTTCAGCATTTTTACCGTTAGCGGTCCATTAAGCATATCGACTTGCGATGAAGCCTTGTTCAATTTGAATTTTAAAAACATAACACAATACCTTAAATCAACTTAGCAACAATCAGATTCAGGAGAAACTCATTCCTGAGTCTCGTTTCCGATATTCTGAAGGAACAGTTTTGTGAGAAGATCCTGATCAAGGTCAGCGTTCTGAGACTTCATCTCTTCGTACAATGATTTCAGGTATTTCTCACCCTTAAGTTCCATCACAATATAATTACTGTATTGACCCGTTGCTTCATCTTTAGTCCACTTATCGCATATAACAACAGCGCCATTAATGGTTTTCTGAATCAAAATCGTGCCCTTCTCCTGAAGCAACTGCTTCGATGAGGCTGCCTGTCCTGCCCCTAAAGCTGTTGTATAATCTTCGATAGTTGCAGAAATTGTTTTCTGTAACTGAGCAGCAAGATCAACGGATGCCTGACTCTGAGCTTTCTTACGGGCCGTACTCTCGTTGTCGCTGCGTCCTACAGCCCAAGCACGGATAGCACCATTCTCGCTTCTATATTCTGAACAAGGCATTTCAAAAGTCTCGATTGCAGGTTTTACGGGTTCTGCTTTCTTTTTCTTGCGCGCCTCACAAGGAACAACAATTACAAGTGCCAACAAAACAATAAATAACTTTTTCATAATAACAAGTATTTAAGTTAAACAATTGGTTTATTCATTATAAACATTGGATTAATTCAGATTAAGAGAACGAAGTTTGCCTGGCAATTCACGATTCACGCGCTTCATCACTTCACGAGCAGCCTGTAATTTGGTCTGTTCCGCCGAATTCTTGATAGACGCTAAAACGCGAAGCCGATCGACCGTATACTCCATCAGCAACTGCTGAGTCTGATTGTTGTATATCTTCAATGTCAGAGAGGCATAGCACTCGTTCAAATCATATAATTCTCCAGGTACAATGCCGCCAATCTCAAGGGTTGTTTCGTAATCTACATATATCTGAGCAGTATTTGCATCTTCTGTAAACGTAAAATTATTGTTAGCCAGCATCGTATGAATCTGTTTCTGGCAACTGTTCAACTTGTCTTTCCCTACATGGAAATACGCCAAAGAGCCGGAACCGCTCGTCAGCGTAATACTAACCTTAGCTTCCGGCCATGATTGCTTCTTGATGATTTGACGATATGCCTCAGGCAAGGCAGAAAGAAAAGTATCCGACAATGTAATACGCAATTCCTGAACAGCTGCCTTACTTGTAATGTTAAGCACATGGAATTCAGCTGTACCATTAAAGTCCGTATTGAGAGCTGGCGAGACACTGCCGTCGCCCACAACGAAACGAGCCTCCAAAGGGACATTGGCAACTACTATGCCGTCGCGGGACAAACAAGCGGCTATAGTTTGCGGAATAGCTTTGTAAATCTCACCCTGAAGTTGTGCCACATTGGTTGTAATAGCCATGCCAGCAAAAACATTCAGATAGGCATCATACAATTCTGCTGGCACACTTACTGTCTTACCGTTTACCTTCCGTGTCAAATCGGTAAACAGCCAAGGCTCGACTGCCTCCAAACCTTTAGCAAACAAGGTAACAGCATTCACAAGGTCATTTACCTCCATACTCGACATGCCTCGCTCATAGTATGTCCATCCTTCTGCAACTGCCTTCTGCCGGTGGTTTTCCAAATTCTTCTGGTAGGTTCGTTTATTTAATGAATACAAAACATAATATTTATTCCCGTCCTGATAGCTGTCTCTCATTTCCTGACCTTCCAGATAAGCAGCCATCGAATTTTGTACTTTTTCTTCAAAAAGCTCGCGACTCTTTCCGTCGATATCTATCGTATGGATAAAAGACGAGGCATCGACCTTAATGGCTATCTGACTGGCAATATCGGCCAAAGCATTACTGGTTGCTTTCTGAACATAATCAGACTCTGAAAGCAAAGCAAAGCCAACGCCCATATATTCAGTATCGCTCACAGGATGCTGGGTTACCCACGACGGCTGAGCCGAAAGGGTCAGAACCGCCAGCATCGAGCTGAAGAATGCAAATAAACGTTTCATGATTCAATTATTTAAAAAATCGTAAACAAGATATTATTACCATCCACGCGACTGCTGCAACTGATACCTTCTGTCTCTTTCAAATACTGTTCCAACAAGAAAGCAAATTGAGCAGCATCCATGCGCAGACCATCTTCATCCTTCGGAGGAATAGTGACATAATCAAAAATCATGCTCTCGTCCATAACTCCCTGCAGATGATATTTGCCCTGATAACTGTTTTTACGTACCCACTGACGGACTATATTACTAAAAGAATAGTTATTTTTACCCATCGGATCGTTCATGGTTGCCGATGAACTGCTATCTATAGCAAACTGAAGAACAACTTTGGTTCCGCTTGCAGGACGGAAATTCTTACAGATATCATCCAGGAACGGCTGCAAAGCATCGGAAATCGCATAGTTACAGAGAGCATCTGTAGCTGTAGTCTGATAATATCGGACAGGAGTAGCAACCTTCGATGCCAACACACTGCCTGAGGCCGTTTCATAAGCCTTCATCGACAATGAGACGCGAGAACCAGCCGCAGTGGTTTCCTTGTTGATATCTACTGTTACATAGACATCGGCACCTGAAGTCAAAAGCAGTTGCTTGTCATTACTGTCTGCAGCGCCACTATTCTTTTCATAAGCATTGCGCCGCTGTACAGCCGAAATCTTTGCTTCAAGATCGACCGTTGTAATATTACGGGACTCAAAACCGTCCTGAACCCTAGCAACCGCGATTCGGCGATCAGCATCCGACTGCAGAATGGCACTATACGATTCTCCCTCTTTCTTATAAGGCACCACAATAACCGTAGGAGTTATCAAGTTATCAGCCGAACGCACATCCTCTGCTGCGACATTGTCTTTGGAACCGGCATTGGAAGACTGAAAAATACCATTTTTCTCCAAATCAGAGAGCAACTTCTTCAGATTAATCTGAATAGCATAATTACCACGATACTTTCCTCCCTCCTTTTTGGGTGCACTCAATTCAACACGATCGACAACATAATACATACAATAGTCGCCGTTATCAGAAATGAACTGATCGGTATAGGCTTTCTTCTCGTTCACCACCAATGGTTGACCGTTGTTGACGCCCTCAACACCTACATAAAACAAAGTATAGAAAACTGAACGGGTAGCATTACCTATCACCTGTTTCTTTTCAGAATGAATACCCTTCGATTCGAAGGTAGCAGCAGCACCCTGCGTATTTTTCAGGGTAACTATCTGCAAATAGTTTTCGGCTTTGGCTGTTCCCAACAAAAAGAATGAAAGCATAGCCGGCAGCAAACACCGCTGCATAAAATTCAAAAGTCTCATAGTCTGACAAATTTTAGTCATTATTTTTTACTGTTATCCTGCGAAGCTTCTTTCAGGATATTGTAGATAGCCCTGCTTCCGGCTCCGACACGCGCCTTATTCAAAGCCTTCGAGTTGTCTGGCACATACTCCTTCACTGAAGGACGGACCACAATTGGCTGGGCATTATCCGGATCTACGGCTGCCAGTTTCTTGTATGCCTTCATTGCAGTAGCGAGAAATTCATTGCCTTGATCCACTTTACAGCGGCAAAGACGGTCACTCACGACCTCAATTACAACAAGCGTGGCTCTCGACTTGAATACCTTTTCTCCTGCAATGAACTTAGTTTCATAGGCATTCAGACGCAACCCTTCGAACATACCGTGTTCCTTGCCCATCGTAACATAGCAAGAAGTCATCTCTTCTTTTTTAATGGTATAGTCTGTATCAACAACCACACCTTCCACAGGGAATCCGGCATTGATGAAAGGAGGCATGGCTTTCTGAACATGTTTCATGAGGCTTGTTACAGCATCGTTCGGATTCTTGCCATAACCGCCATGCTGACCCAGGAACTTGATATCTTCAAGTGCCACAGTCGCTCCATTGCTGGTATCAATAATCTTCAGTGTAAGCGAAATGGTAGCCATATAACCAATAACATCCTCGCCAAACGAAGACTCATCGCAACTTAAGGTATGCAGATGCCCGGAAAGAATGTAGTTGGCACCTAACTGCTTCATAATGCCGTTTCGAGACAATGAATCCGGCATATTCGAAAGACTTGAACGACGGCTTTCCTCAATTTGCAAAGATTGCTGCGAAGAAACATCGACCAACGTAAAACGTTGCGTCAGACCAATGCCATCCATTACTGCACTGCGCACCTCTTCTATATATGGCAAATAATTTTCATGGGCCGTCAAGAAATACTCAACATACATGACTGGTGTTGAGGCTGCCATCATGACACTCACCGTTGTACTTATCGTCAATAGAAATAAAAAAAGCCTTTTCATATTAGTTTTTATGTTCTATATATTAATAATGTATAAAGGTTACTCGTAATCTTCTGCTTTCAATTCATTCTTAGCCACAGACCCGCATCCATTTTTATAAATGGTATATAACATTCGCTTAGCCTGTTGATTACCCTTGGCATACGATGCTTCGAAATATTTCAAAGCTGTCAAACCGTCGTTTGCATCGAAAGCCTTCATTCCCAGTTCGAAGTCTTCGTCCACAACAACAGGTGCAGGTTCTTGGACTTGAACAGCAGGTTTCTCCGTCGCTGGAGCCTCTTGAACAACATTAACAGATGGTTTCTCTGTTACCGGCTGAACAACTGGCTGAACGTCCGGCTGTGACGCTGGCTGAGTAACGACATCTTGAGTAGACTGAGGAACCGGACTCTGCACATCCGACCCGTTTCCAGAAAACAGATAGGCAATACCTGCAATAACCAGAATACCCGCTACAATCCCGGCAATCAGACCGACTCCTAATCCGCCTCCGCTGCCTTTTTTTGCGGGTTGCGGCTGGAAAGCCGGGCCTCCTGATATCGAGCCGACACCTTTGGCCCCAGATGCGGAGGTATCATCAGATTCAGCTGATACATTCGGCTTCCGAGGTTTCTTAGTCTGCTGAGCCTGAGCAATAGCAGCTGCCGTATTCGGATCCAGGCCTTGAGGCACAGGCGCATCGCCACCTCCAATGATAAAGACATTGGTAGTCTGATTATTGGTCACACTGTTGCTGGTATTATTAACCGTATTGGAAGTCTGACTGTTGTCAACTACATTTGTATTGTGCGAATCACTATTTGAAACATGGCTGCTGTTGTCAACAGATCCTGTACTCATGATAGTTGTTTCACCTCCGTTGGCAGATCCGCCGGGTTTTGTATTTCCTGTGGATTCAAAAGGATTGAAATCAGACATAGTCGGAGCTTCCGGCATATCAAAAGCGGGTGCCTCTGGTGCAGCCGGCATTTCTGAAGTATCCGGCTGAGGATCCAACCCTTGCTCTTCCGGTGTGAGTTCGTATTGGCAAACCGGACAAATGTTCTCATCTGGACCAATAGGTTCGCCACATTCAGGACAATTTTTTACACGTTCCATATTTGATTGTTTTTACTGATTACGATGCTATCTTAATTATTTGTTTCCGGAATTATTATTTCCTTGCCCATTTGGATTAGGGACGACAGGCGCTGTTCCATTGCTCTGGATCATCGTCTGTAACAACTGGAACATCTGGTCATTAGATGTCTGTTGCTGCGCTTGAATACGCTCCGAGAATTCCTTTTCACGCTCTGCCTTTTCGCGTTCGTGATCGGCATTATTCTGAGCTCTCATGCGTTCCATTTCCTCTTCATGCTGATGCTGGGATGCAGTCATCTGCTGGAACATTTCGAACTGCTGTTTGCGTTTCTGAGCTTTCAGTTCTTCTTCTCGCTGCATCTGCTGGAATTCCAGTTCCTGTTTTTTGCGCTGCAGTTCAAGTTGCTGTTCTGCTGCTGCACGCTGGCGGTCCAATTGTCCCTGCGTACGGATCCGCTCATACTCCTCGTCATCCTTTAAGCGCATCATACGCAAAGCCTGTTCCCGCTGCTGGGCATTGGTTGTCAACTGAGCCTTGAGTGCCTCCATTTCGTCTGCCCGCAACAGATTATCCCGATTGATGGCATCTAACTGCTGATCCAATTCGGCTTGTGTACGAGCTTCAGTCAGACGCTGTGCATTGGTTACATCTGCCAAACGATTCTTGAAATCATTGGAACGACGCAGATAATCAAGCTCCTTTTCCGAGAGATACATCTCGCGACTTAACTGAGAGAAGCGTTCCAAATCCTCGTTGCTGCTCGATATCTCAACAATACGGAGTATGCTCAAGCCAAAGAGATCGAGTTGATTCAATACATCTTTCAGAGAACGGCGCAAAGCATCCGGCAACTGGGTTCCGTCCCATTCCTTATCCTCCAAAGCTTCTTGCATGGCAACACGAATCGGATTGCAAATTTCGTCAAGAATCTGGGCAGTATTCAGCACCTTTGTTGAAGTCAGGAAATGACGGATAAACACCTCTGGTTGGGTGATACGGAAATAGGCATTCAAGCCCATTTTCATTTCCAGATAACGGGTTTTTATCGACATTGGCTTGAAAGTCTTGTAATCATCTAACTGCTCCTGTTTGGCACCCACCAAGAGCGGGAAGCCCTTATCAACAAGAATGATGATTTCAAACGATGCGCCGCTACGGGCCAATTGGTGCAGATTCTTCTGTTCCTCCTGATGTCGCTCCAATTCGGTAGGCTCTGCTTTGGCTTGACCATCCGGTTTCTTTTTAAACAGGTTAAGCACGAAGTTCCACGCTCCGCTTGCTGCATTGCCGACACTTTCAGATGCATTCTGGATAGCTGCCTGCAACGGTTTGTAATTCTCATCAACCAAATCGTAAACGCCGCCGCTCAAAGACGCCACAGTCACACCATTGGCTCGTATATAAGCAGTTGTTCCTTCGGTGATCATTACACCTCTCACCTTACTATATTTCTCTAATTCTGCCTGACTGATTACACGGGCAACCTGACCTGGCTGAATATTCCAGTATATACGCTGCGAATCATTAACCGCAACATCTTCTGTTGCAGTATTGGCCGAAGCAGCAGAAGTTGGATCCGGAGCCGGTTCCTGCTGGGCAATCTTGAATCCGCATTTTGTACAAAACTTGGCGTTGGGCTTCAATGGAGCACCACATTTAGGACAATTTTCCATAGTCTAGTATTTAATAGTTAATAATATTCATTGTTTGTTGTATGTATTACCCAAAACGGGTTATTTCAGTGCCGAAACCTCGAGCACTTTTCCGTGTTCATCAGCCGAAACCATCATATCGTCATACATCGCCTTAATTTCCCGATGTCCGTCCGGATATGTATCGCGCAAAACACAGCTTGGTTCCCGTGCCTCTATGCCATATTGAGCATAAAGATGCTGGCCCATCGTCTTGCAGATAGCAATCATATTTGCATCCACCTGACTGCGAACCTGATCAAGCAGACTCTGCTGTCCTCCGGCAGCCTTACTTTGCAGCACCTCAGTCTTAACACCCAATTTCTGGTCTGGCTTAGCTAATGGAGCCTTGTTTCCTCCAGAAAAGGCGGTTCTGGCCGAGGCTATTTTGGATGCCGACTTCTGATTGGTTCCTAAAGGACGCGAAACTTTTGCTCCAGCCGTAGTCTGAGCTTTGTCCTGAATATCCACATCAGTATTGCCAAACAAGGTCGGATCACCAAACAAGTTGAACTCCGCTATAGTGACGGCATCTTGAGGATTGCCGTCTCCTCTGTACTGGAACACGTAACTGCGGGTATTGAAGAAAGCCATACCGACACTCATACCCATCAGCACTTGCTGTAAGAAATAACTGGCCAACACATCGCTGAATGCCATCGGAGCGTTATCCGGAGTACTTCCCTGACAATCCACGCTACCCCAAGCTGAACGCGATGAGGCAACAAAAGCCAAAGTCTGGTTACTGAGAGCCGACATAATCATACTGGTATCTTTCTTTTCGCCAATAAAACGTCCGCCATAGCAAGCCTGACTTACCATAATGTTTGGGTATTTACATTGCTGTACGAACTTTGGATGTACTGCATCTACCCAATCCTTATGGTTCGGATAACTGGCACTATAATGTCCTACATGTGCCGTCGGACAGCCATGCAGATTAAACAGGAAGAGATTGGCATCAATGTTAAAGAATCTCTGAGTCATGAACTCCTTATTATCCGTATCAAATCTCAATGGGGGAGAAAGGAACAAATCATTGTAGTACGAATTTTGTGGGAACTGGACCTTCCAAACCGGGAACAGACGCTGCTCGCGAATCACCTTTACCTCATGAGCCGTCGTATTCTTCCAGTTCATATCGCAATGGGCATACATCTCGTCTACCGGAATTCCTTCCTGACAAGCTATGTCGCGATTCAGGTATGATACCAAATCTTCAACTGTAGCATCCGTAGCCAGTGGCAAACGTCCTACATAGAACAATGCCTCATAACGATAGATATCAAGCGTTTCCAGTTTTTGCAACATCTCCGGGCCATAAGGATACGCATACAGGAGATCCGTATCGATGGTTCGGTCCTTCTCCACCTCCTTGCTCAAATAAGTACGGATGGCAGGCATAGGAACTATATCCTCCGATCCCACAATAAACAGATATTGCGATTCCGGCAGTTTCTTTGACACCTCATACTCATGCATATCCATAAGCAAAGCTCCATAGTCCGACCATGAATCATTGGCCGTCAGGCTCACTGTTTTAGGCTTGCTGAAAAAGCCGTGCTTATGATAGGTATAGTTACCTGCATCGATGAGTTGGTAGCTGATGCCAATGGTACGCTTATAATGTATAAACTGCTTGAACACCCCCAACAGCTGGTCTTCCGTCACATTAAACTTCAGGGCCAACAGTTTCACATTGGTCAGTATCAAACCCCAGCAGACAGGTTCCGGAAGCGGATCTTCCTTACCGTCTTGTGGTTCTACTGGATCCGGCTCTGTAATATCTTCCTCCACATTAGCCGAAGGGTTTGCAAAAGGAGCCGTATCTGTAGCCTGGGGGGTAGCAGCCACTGGTTGCGAAGGTTGAACTGCCGTTTCCTCCTCATCCGATACAATTTGCGTACCGCATTCCGGACAAAACCGACAATCATCATCTATTTTGGTTCCACATTCTGGACAATACATAGTTTTGAGGTTTTGAGGTTATAAGGTTTTTTGAAGGGTGTAAGGGTAACAGGTCTGAGAAAGCATTTTATTTTTTTATATACTTTTCCCTACGTCTTGAAACTCCGCTTACATAATTACGAGCCTCATCGGTATTGAGATTATGCGTCAGGTAATTATAAAGCTGGTCGTATGTCATTTCGTTAATCTTGTCAAATGCCTTCGAAAGTTTGGTAGAACCGATAAAGGCCCTGCTCACATTTCCCGCTCCTGTGTTGTAGCTGGCAATGACACACAGACGGCGGCAACCTTCATCTTTTACCTTCGAGAACTGATTCATCAGCACTCGCAAATAGGCGGTACCCAATTCTACATTATTTCGCGGCACATACAGGTAACTGCTTGTTGGTGCATATTGCTTTTTATACACAAAACGATAGGCATCGGCACCACCGGACGTCGGAACCAATTGCATAAGTCCATATGCAGGCACCCAACTCTTGGCTTCGGGATTGAAGCTCGACTCCTGTTCCATAATAGCATAAATAAGCGGCTCTTCTATTTGGAACGTCTTGCTGAATTCCTGCACCAGATCCTTGAATTGTTCGGCACGTTTAGATAGACTCTCGGTGGCCATTGCCATCTTTACGGTAGCAGTCTTTCTAGTCTTGCCATCCTTGCCCTTTACGGTCGATGTGGATTTCTTCGAACTCTGCACTATGCTGGCAGCTGCCTCCTCCTTGGTAATCAGGATTTCTGCTGAGGAACTCTTAGCCGATTGGGGGTTAGTTGTCCCCGATGAACGCGAATTACGGCCTGAAGCCTGCTGGGCAGCAGCCTCGGCTACGCGTCTGGCCTCATCTTCCTTGACCTTTTCCGCCATTGTCTTGCCCGAACGGGGTGCTGGTGGAGCAACAGCGCCACCCTTTCGTACATTCAGAGAATCCGTTCTCGACTTAGCCTGGACAGGCAATCTGCGCCGAATCTGACGCTCTGTCATCTCGTTCTCCTGCTTCAAGGGGCTCTTCCAGTCTATCTCACCATTGAAATTATACGGGCTCAAATCAACCAGCCCCTTCAAAATAGGCTGCTGACTCACCGGCTGAGAGAAATCAACCGAAGAATGATTGGGATTCGTACTACCGCGGCTGTCAAGCAGACGAGCTACCGCCTCTGAAAGCTGCTGCTGCACCTCTTCTTCATCAGCATCCTCGTCAACGGCTACTTCGACCTCAATCGTTCCATTCTCGAAATCAACAACACTACGGCTACGATAATCATTTCCATACTCAACCCACTTGGTCTTTGTATTGTCAACGATGGAATCACTACCCCAAACGTCCTTCACTTCGTCTACGAACATTTCGTAGTCTTGCTGCTGTTGGCGGACATAGTCAAAATAAGCTTGACGGGCGGAATCGCTGAACGCCTCAAAAGCATTCACATCTTCCGAAGCCTGATCTTCGAACTGCTGTTTCAGGCGATCAAGATCCGTCTGTGCATATAGCATGTTCCCCATGCCAGCCCAAAGAGCCAGCACAGAGAACATGTATTTAAGTTTCAAAATGGTTTTCATAAGCATAGTATTTAGGCGGATTGATATGCCGTTCTGTGAGCGACTTAAGTGAACAAAGAACCTATTTTTTATTCTTCATAACCCACTTACGCGCATTTACAAAGATTTCAATCCACGGCGTAACATCATCGCCCTGATGGTCTTGCGGATAATAGCCGCACTGCCACGGGAACATGGCTCGCTCCGGATGCGGCATCATTGCCAGATGTCGGCCATCTACCGAACAGATGCCAGCCAATCCGTCAATCGAACCATTCGGATTAGCCGGATAATTCGTGTAACCATATTTAGCTACCACCTTGTAGTCATCGGGAGTCTTACCTGCAGGCAAGCCGAACTTTCCTTCACCATGAGCCGTCCAAATACCGATACGGGCACCGCTTAAAGAACCAAGCATTACGCTGTCGTTTTTCGGGATGCGAACATTGACGAAGTTCGATTCAAACTTATGGCTGTCGTTGTGGAGCATGTGAACACGATCCGGATTCTGAGCCGCCGTCAACAGGTCCGGGCATTTGGCATCAAGGTTTGAGCCGACCAAGCCCAGTTCAATCATCAGCTGACATCCGTTACAGATACCCAAAGACAATGTGTCGGGACGTGCATAGAAGTTCTGCAGTGCCTTACGAGCCTTCTCGTTATACAAGAAGCCGGCAGCCCAACCCTTTGCCGAACCCAATACGTCTGAGTTCGAGAAACCGCCGCAGAACACAATCAGGTTAACATCCGACAAATCTTCCCGACCCGAAATCAAGTCCGTAATATGCACATCCTTCACATCGAATCCTGCCAGATACATCGAATATGCCATCTCCCGCTCAGAGTTCACGCCTTTCTCTCGGATAATGGCAGCCTTCACACCCGTCTTATGACGGCGGTTCGGATCGATTCCATACTGACTGAACTTACCGGTAAAATCCTTTGGCCAGATATAATACAGAGGCTGTTTCTTATAATTTTCGAAACGCTCTTTGGCCTTAACCTCACCACTCTGCTTGCGATCAAGCAAGTATGAAGATTCATACCAAACGTCGCGAAGAGTATCGATATCGAAATCCTCCGAGAAATTGTCCTTGCGGATATTAACAGTCCGCTCCTGACAAGGATAACCGATCTTGGCAATAGCCACGCCTGCCTTGTTCATGAGTTTCTCGAAAGACTTGGTATCCTTTACCTGCAAGATAACACCTGGATTCTCAGCAAACAGAATCTTGACGATATCCTTCTCTGCCAGTTCACTCAGGTTGATTCGCAGACCGCCTTCTGTATTGGCGAAACACATCTCAAGCAAGGTTGTCAGCATACCTCCTGCCGAGATATCATGTCCAGCCAGAACCAAATCAGACTTGATAGCGTCCTGAACGGCATCGAAAGCATCTGCAAAATATTCAGGGTTCTCGACGGTCGGAACACTGTCGCCCACCTTGTTTTCTGTCTGTGCCAAAGCAGAACCGCCTAAGCGATGCTCGCAGAACGAGACGTCGACATAATAAAGCACAGAACTATGATCAAGCTGAACTACCGGGCTAACCACCTTACGGACATCCGTTACCTCTGCACCGCCACTGATAATAACAGTTCCGGGGCTGATTACCTTCTCGCTGGTTCCGTCCGGTTTATTATACTGCTGGGTCATCGAAAGGGAATCCTTTCCCGTAGGGATGTTCAGGTTGAGTGCGATAGCAAAATCTGAGGCAGCCTCTACAGCGCTGTACAGACGGGCATCCTCACCTGCATTACGGCATGGCCACATCCAGTTGGCGCTCAAAGAAACGCCCTGAATTCCGTCCTTAATCGGTGCGAAAACCAGATTAGTCAGCGCCTCGGCAATAGCCATTACAGATCCGGCAGGAGCATCGGCCAAAGCCACAGCAGGAGCATGTCCGATAGAAGTGGCGATACCGGACTTTCCGCGGTAGTCGAGGGCAACAACACCGCAATCGCTGAGTGGCAACTGAATGACTCCCTGACACTGCTGACGTGCCACCTTACCGGTTACGGATCGGTCCACTTTGTTAGTCAGCCAGTCCTTACAAGCCACCGACTCCAGGCGCAGCACATTGCGGATGTACTTCTGCAAGTCCTTGACATCGGCCGAAACAGGCTGGTACTTATGCTCAACGGTTGTGTCGCGCATATAAGTCTTCGGAGCATGTCCGAACATATCTGCCAAACTCAAGTCAATCGGTTTGGTTCCATCGGCCTCCTCAAAACAGAAGCGCATATCGTTCGTAGCTTCACCGATCACATAGAATGGCGAACGTTCACGCTCAGCAATCTTTCGGCAGTAGTCGATAGCTTCATCCTTAACCAGGAAGCCCATACGTTCCTGACTCTCGTTGCCGGCAATTTCCTTGGCGCTCAAGGTCGGATCGCCAATAGGCAACTTGTCCATCCAGATCTTTCCGCCCGTAGCATCGATCAGCTCAGACAGGCAGTTGATGTGTCCGCCTGCACCATGGTCGTGAATCGAAACAATCGGATTGTTGTCGCTCTCGCCCAAAGCACGTACCACATTGTATGCACGCTTCTGCATCTCAGGGTTGGCGCGCTGCACGGCATTCAGTTCGATGCCCGATGCATACTTACCGGTATTTACCGACGAAACTGCACCGCCACCCATACCGATACGATAGTTGTCACCGCCAATCAGGATGACCTTTTCACCCGGCTCCGGTTCACCTTTCAGAGCATCGCGCAACTTGCCGTAGCCAACGCCTCCTGCCAGCATGATAACCTTATCGAATCCGTATTTAGGAGCATTGGGAACATTCTCGTCGCTCTGGAATTCGTATGTCAGCAATGAACCGCAAATCAGCGGCTGTCCGAATTTGTTACCGAAGTCCGAAGCGCCATTCGACGCCTTAATCAGCACCTGTTCCGGTGTCTGGTACAGCCACGGACGTTCCTGCATTCCGTTTTCCCAAGTCTTTTCCTCATCGTTGCGCGGATAGCTGGTAATATAGACAGCCGTACCTGCAATCGGCATTGAAGCCTTTCCGCCACCCATTCGGTCACGGATTTCACCACCCGTACCTGTAGCAGCGCCATTGAATGGTTCTACTGTAGTTGGGAAGTTGTGGGTCTCGGCTTTCAGCGAAATAACAGATTCAAAGTCCTTCACCTCAAATTCAGAGGCTGTAGTCGGATCTGCCGGAGCAAACTGTTCAATGACTGGTCCGCGATTGAAGGCGACATTGTCCTTATAAGCGCTCACCAGCGCACCGGGATGCTCCTTCGAAGTAAGCTTGATGAGACTGAAGAGGCTCGAAGGCTTCTCCTCGCCATCGATAATAAAAGTACCTCCGAAAATCTTGTGACGGCAATGCTCCGAATTAACCTGACTGAAACCGAATACCTCGCTATCGGTAAGCGGACGGCCCACCCGTTTGGCAACGTTGTTCAAATAGTCAATTTCTTCAGGCGAAAGAGCCAAGCCTTCCTTCTTGTTGTACTCCTCCAGATTTTCAATATACACGATAGGATCCGGCTGCTTGTCGATGGTGAAGCAATCCTGACCGACTCCATCGTACAGACGCTGCAGCATAGGGTCATAAGTCGCATCCGGGCCCTTTACCGGGAAGTACTCCTCAATACGCGCAATGCCGCCAAGCCCCATATTCTGAGTAATCTCGACAGCATTTGTACTCCATGGAGTAATCATTTCACGACGTGGTCCCACATACCAACCTTTCAGAGAGTCGGTAGTCAGAAGCGTGGCACCACTAAAGAGCCAACACAGGCGATTAGTCTCCTCGGCATCGAGTTGATGATTGACAGCCACAGCAAGCACTGTCTCAGACGGCTGTTTGAAGAAAAAAACCATTTCTAATGAATCAATTTAATTTAAAATGTCAGTTTTCGGGTGCAAAAAGGGTGAAATTCCTAATTACGCGGCAAAAATAACTATTTTTTTTCAAATAAATGTACAAAAAACAAAAATAATTGCTATCTTTGCCCATATTTCATGTAATAAAGGCATAAAAGTAACCTAAATACGGCAATGGAGCAACTGTTTGCGACGGCAATATTCACCCTTCTTTGGGGAATGATGTTCGGAATTCTGGTTTCGGCACCTATGGGACCGACCGGTATTCTGGTCATTCAGCGCACGCTCAATAGAGGCTGGCTTCCCGGTTTGTTTACTGGCATGGGAGCGGTACTCAGCGACCTGTTCTATGCGTTACTGTCGACTTTTGCCGTCAGCCTTGTTGTCAGTTGGATTGATGATCACCAGACACTGCTGCTTTTTGCCGGCGGCATCCTGATTGGTGGCTATGGCATTTACCTATGGCAAAGCAATCCGGCCTCAGCGCTGAACAGCAAGGAACCCAACAAAGGGCCCCTGCTTTCGGCTTCTGAGGTTCGTAAGGTAAGCAAAGTACCTGGCTGGAGTGTCCTGAAATTCTTCTTTTCGGGTTTTGGACTGACTGTCAGCAATCCGGCTATCGTTTTCTTCTACCTGATGCTATTTTCAAGAGCCGGCTTTATTTTCGTTGCGGGCGATGAGCGTTGGGGCATTTACCTGCTTTTCTTTGTGAGTATAGCTGCCGGTGCTATCTGCTGGTGGCTACTCATCACCTGGATAATCAATAAGGTACGCAATCATTTCAAACTGCGCACCCTCATGGTCATCAACCGCTCCATAGCTGTCATTATGTTCATCATTGCAGTTTGGGGTATTGGCAACGGCATTCTGGCCGTTACCTCAACATAATAAATACTGTTGCAGTGCAAGTCCTAACCAAGCTTGCTCAAAAGGGAATCCAGTCAGAATCTGGAGCTGTCCCGCAGCCGTAAGCGACTGTTTCGCACTACGCCACTATCTTTGTTAACGGATGGGAAGGCCGCGAAGCATTCTGAATGTCGCCTTAGCCGGAAGACCTGCTGCACAGTGTCCGTGACCAAGACTCCGCGATGTACGGAGGACGGACGCCGTTTAATCAGTTAACACAATTCTGCTCTATGCTGCTACTTGTGTTTGCTGCGCTCACTATGGGCGTTGCGACCGATAGTATCTCTACACGAACCCTATCCGAGACCTCTGTCGAGGCCACGGCAACAGTTGTACGCACCAGCACAACAACAGCTACTCCCCAGCAAAGCCTCCACTCCGAAGCCCTTCAGCGTCTCGGCATCACGGAAGTTGGCGAAGCCCTGAAACTCATGAACGGCATTTCGGTAAAGGACTATGGAGGACTGGGCGGTATGAAGACGGTATCCATTCGCAATCTGGGTGCCACGCATACAGGTGTTTTGTACGATGGAATCCCTGTCAGCAACGCACAGGCAGGACAGATCGACGTTGCCCGCTTCGGAAGCCAGCAACTCAGCGAAATCCGATTGGGAATCGGCACCTCTTCCGATCTGCTTACACCGGCAGCCGTCGACTGTTATAGCGGACTTATTTCTCTCACATCACAAAGCAGTAACCTGTTCTGTGCATCTTACGGTTCGTGGAATACCCTGAATGCGATGACTTCCTTTGCATGGAAGAACGGACTTTCAGCCCATACCAACTATCGGCATACCGACGGGAACTATCCCTTCACGCTTAATAACGGCGACAAAAAACTGAATGAACGCAGGCACAACGGACGTGTGGACGACCTGAACACGGAATTGAATTATCATAAGGGATGCTGGCAGATAAAAGGAGCCGGGTATTTCAATGACCGCCGTCTGCCAGGTAGTGTTGTGCTATATAATTATGAAACGCACGAGCACATGCGCGAGGCAAACGGGCTTCTTCAGGCAAAGTACCAGCGGGAATTCAGCAGACATTGGACTTTGGTAATCCGTACCAAATATAACCACGCCATGACGCATTACAACGACGGACAGCAACAACCCACCGAAACTGCATCCGTACAGCACGTCTACAACTATCGGCAAAACGAATATTACGGATCCGCAGGTGCCATGAAAAGTTTGGAGGCGGGTCCAATCCGGGTACGCTTCAGTCTGCTCTACGACGTGCTTCTTGCTTCTCTTCACAGTAATCTGAGTACTGCCCATAGCGTACAGAGAACCACCCACTATGGTGTTCTCCGAACAGATGCTTCCTATCGGAAATATCAGATTCAGGGCGGACTGCTTTACACTATCAGTTCCGAAGAGAATCGGAACCATAGCGCCTGGTCACCAACCATTGCTGCCTCGGTTCCGCTTTGGAGCAATCCCGACCACGACGTGCGGTTAAGGTGGATGTCGAGAGTGGCATTCCGTCTCCCTACCTTCAACGAGACTTATTACTATGTGCTTGGCAACCATAACCTCAATCCGGAAAAAGCTCGCGAGCATAATATCGGCCTCACATACTCCGGCTCCCTGCGGCAAATACGGATGTCGGCAACAGCCGATGTTTACCACTATCGCGTTAAAGACAAACTCATCGCCTTTCCGACAGCGTTTGCCTGGAAAGTAGGCAATCTGGGCGAAGCGGTAAGTCAGGGAATCGAAGTTTCCACTCATATTTTGTTTCCGGTTCCTCATTGCCCGATGGAACTGTCGGCCAACTACCAGTTGCAAGACACACGCAACCTCGACAATCCGCAAAACCCTAACACTTATCGGAAGCCTCTGCCCTATATGCCCCGCCACACTGCCAATGGCATGCTTATCATCCGGACCCCTTGGCTGAACGTGGGGTATTCAGCACAATGGACCTCCGAACGTTACAGCTCCACCATGAACACCTTCCGGTATCGGCTGGAACCTTTCAGCGAACACAGCATCTCTGTATCACGCAACTGGAAGTGGCTGGAGTTGCAGGCTACGGTACAGAATCTTACGGACGAGCAGTACTCGCTCATCCAATACTATCCCATGCCGGGCAGACAGTATCGGATATCTGTAAGAATCAGGCATTAGAAACATGTTTTAACAAACCATATTATTAACAACCCAATCAAAAAACAAAACAATGAAGAAACTTTCTTTATTCGTAAGCATCTTTGCTTGCCTGTTCGCTTCTTGTAGCGACGATGATGAAGTATCTGTAAAAAACGGTGATTACACCCCTAAGTCCGAAGCCGTCATTCTCTACGAAGGCAGTTACGGACACAACAATTCGGATCTGACCGAGTTCCGTAAAGGTGAAATCAACGCCGATGTCTATTACCAGGCCAACGGCCAGTATATGGGCGATACGGGTCAGGACATTATCGAGGTCAAAGACACTTATTATGTAAGTGTCCATGGTTCGAACTACGTCTGCAAACTTAACGAAGACACCTTCAAGGAAGAGTGCCGCCAGACCGTCAACCAGCCACGCTATCTGGCTTCCGATGGCAAGTATCTCTATGTTTCCACTTACCAGAGCAAGGTGCTCAAGCTCTCGCTCACCGATCTTTCCCTGCAGGCTGAAGTAGGAGTCGGCTCTTATACCGAAGGTCTTGCCATCGAGGGCAATTATCTTTTGGCAGCCAACTCCGATTATGGCTATGGCAATACCGTTACGGTTATTGATCTGACTACTTTCGAGGCTGTGCAGGATGTTACCGTCCCCAACAACCCCTCTACCCTGCTGGCTACCGGAACCGGCAAAGTGCTGGTCAAGACTACAGCCTACACATCGGATTATTCGTCGGCTATCTCCACCATCTCGAGCATCGATGTCAACAACCGTTTCCAGGTCGAAACTGTTGAAGAAGCAAGCCACATGACTCTTTCTGCCGATGGCAAGTATGTATATTTCGCCAACTGCGTGCCTGACTACCCCACTTACACCTACGAGACTTCGTTCTTTAAGTATGACCTCCAGAAGAAGGCAGTCAGCTCTGAGCCCGTCTTTGCCAACGATACTATCTCGGCTAAGCTCTCCGACATCAGCCTCTACCTGTTTGCCGTTAATCCCAAGAACGGAGAAATCTTCGTCGGCACCTCCGACTACTATACCAACTCTGTCCTGTATGTAACCGACCGCAAAGGCAGCAGCTGGGTCAGCTACAGTGACATTGGCGGTGTCAACGCTTCAAAGGCTATCTTCGATTAATGGTTCTCTGCTGATACAGATTATCAGCTAATACTCCTTATGGAGCATCCTAAATTACCCTGCAGCAAATGGATCGTTTCACTTGCGGCAGGGTAATTTCATTCGCAGCCTTTACTGTTTTGGAGTATCAGCCTTATAGGGCACCGGATCCTGTACCACCTTCAGCTGGCGTTTGATGCGAAGCAGAGCCTTTTCGTAGTCGGCTGGCTTGGCCTTATCGGCATCGTATATAATGGTGATGGTCTGATCAGCCAGCGAAGTCTCAATCAGTTTGGTGCCCTTCACAAAGCGGGCTGTCTTCTTGATGTTATTCTCGCAGTTCTGGCAAACCATCTTCGGTTCGGAAGTAAAAACAACTTTCTGAAGGTTTTCTGCCCACGAACCGGTTGCCAACAAGCCAAATACGGCCAGGAGGATGATCTTTTTCATACATTCAAATAATTACGTCTTAACTTATTTTGAATTCTTTGTCTGCTTGTCAACAATGGCACAGACACAGCTGTCACTCCACACATTCTCAGCCGTCTCGATCATATCGATAACCGTAAAGATCGGCAGAATAATGCCCATGATACCCAATGCCGGCGACTGGATGCCAGCCATGAGCGAAAGGGTCAGGAAATAGCAGCCCATCGGCACGCCGGCATTTCCAACCGCCGAAATGACAGATATGAGCAGCCACAGAATCATGGAGCCAATACTCAGTTCCGTCCCGCCGTTCTGCATCACATAAAGCGAGGTGACCAATATAAAGGTAGCACAGCCGTTCATGTTAACCGTGCAGCAAATGGGAAGTACGAATCGCGATACGGAACGGTTCACCCCTAACCTCTCTTCGGCCGACCGGATGGTAACTGGCAGCGTGGCAGCCGAACTCTTGGTGAACAACGCCATCAGTACTGCGGGCGTCATTGCCCTGAGTACCCGCCATGGGTTAAGTCCGCGTACAAGCAGGAACAAGGGCAGGACTACGAAGAACTGCAACAGATTAGCCGCCAATATAACCAAAGTATAGGTTCCCAACGAGCCGACTATGATACCGCCCTCAACCTGAGCCACCAACTGACCGGCAAAAGCCACAATGCCGACAGGCAGTACCTTTACCAAAGCCCGGATCATGGCAAATAACAGCTCCTGAAGACCCACAATTACCTTCAGGACCGTTTCAACGGGTTCGTTCACCTGGTGCTCAGCATCAGCTTTCCGACGCAGATAAGCAATTGTGAGACCCATAGCTGATGCCACGATGAGAATACTGAGCACATTAGCCGACAGGAACGGATACAGAATATTGTTGGGTATTACCGACAGGATATGATCGTAGTACGATGCCTTGGCAACATCGGGTAACGCATCGGCCGACTGGGCCAAAGAAGCCACCACATCGGTAGGAAGATTAGCAGGACGAACCCAAAGAAACAGTCCCAGACCCACACCTGCGGCACAAACAGTGGTAAGCAGCGTGAACGTCAGCGTATGCAGAAAGACCCTGCCCATCTTATGTTGCTCGCCCAATGACGACAGCGTGGTGATGACAGCCAATGCAATAGTAGGAACCGCTACAAACTGGAACAGTCGGGTAAAGACGGAAGCCACAAAATCGAAGCCACTGTTGAGCCAAGGCTGGTTGAGACAACCCAACAATGATCCGACAAGCAAGGCTCCACCCCATAGCAGGAGCTGGTTGCTGGCAGATTTGCGCAAAAGTTTCGGAAAATGCATAATCAGTTTTGTATCGACTTTATTATAATAACGCCCTTCTGTACAAAATATTTTCCTACAGGGAAAATAAAGTACGAAAAAAAACGATGATGCAGAATAGGCTTCTCCCCATCCTGCATCACTTGTATAGGCAAAGGGTTAATATCCAGGGTTCTGTTCGATGCCCAGTACCTCGCCAGTGAGGCCCAGCGGGATTGGCTGGCGATAGTGCTTGCCGCGAACGTTATCATACTTGGCATGCAGATGATTGTAAACCTTCTGCCAGTAAGCAGCAGCCAATGGATATGCCTCGGAATCGGCCTGCACCTGAGCCTGATCGAAGTGCGTATAAGTAGCCACATTCTGCACATTGGCAATAAGATCCTTCCAACGGTAATGGTTCAGGAGCGACTTCTGCTCGTAGGTGAACTCATAGGTCCATTCAGCCTTGATATCAGCAAACGAAGGAGCAGACTTCGAAGCAACACCTGCACGCTGGCGGAGCTGGTTGAAATACGTGGCAGCTTCTGCATTGCGGTTCAACTGGACGAGGGCTTCGGCAGCCGTTAGGAGCACTTCTGCATAGCGAACCTCAATGCGGTCCACCGAGTTGTAGAGGATTTCCTTGTTCTGCGAGTCTTCGTAACTTTCATCGTAGCCCTTACCGTTAATTGGTGTATAAAAAGGAGCATAGTATGTATAGGTAAACTGATCCTCCGGATTGACGGCCGAAATGATGTAGGTCTTCTCCAGACGCTTGTCGTCGGGTTCGGCAGCCTTCCAGTCATCGTAGAGGTCTACATCCGGCACCTCAGTGTGGTTCTGCTGGAAGAGCTGTCCGTTCTGTCCGTTCTGGTAAGGATAGGTCCATGAGCAGTGGGTCTGGTGGTTGCCCTGTGCATCATACGAGTCACCATCGTGATGAATGGTAAGCAGATGCTCGTTCTGCCCCAGTTTATTGGATTCGTACTCACGGCCGAAGAGTTTTGAGAAGTCGGAAGCCAAAGCCAGCTTACCGCTGTCAATCACTTTCTTGGCATAAGTATAAGCCAACTGCAGTTTGGCGGCATCAGTGCTCACCTGCGGGTCAGTCTGAGTATTGGCAATAGCTGCCACCTGGCTTTGCGAAAGCGGGTTGTAACCCCAGTTGAGGTAGGCGCGTGCCAACAATGCCTGAGCAGCCTGTTTGGATGGCGTAATCGGGTCGCCGCTATAATCGGACAGCAGGTCCTCGGCATCGGTCAGGTCGTCCACAATCCGGGCATAGACATCATCGATGCTTTGGCGAATGGTAGCCGAGCCGCCCTCTTCAGTGAAAACAGGAACCTCTCCCCATAGCTGCACCAGATAGAGGTATGACAAACCGCGAAGCAGTTTTGCCTTGCCGACGGCAGCCTTATAGGCATTATCGGACACCTTGCCCTTCTTGTAAGCCTTGCTTACCTCGGTGATGGTGGTATTATCGTTAGTAATAGAGGTATAGAGATAATTGAAGATCTTGACCTGATACCAGGTATTCTCAACCTGTTCAAATCGGCTGTTGACCGGGCCGGCTTCTTCTTCTTCACCCTCGAACGATATGAGCTGATCAGACTGCAACTCGATGATAAAACTGAAAGACGATGACAGACGCTGCAACGGACCGTATGCACCGTTGGCAAGGGCTATGGCAGTAGCATCGTCGGTAACTACATTCTCTTCGTCGATGACGGTGTTGTCATCATCATCCGAGCACGAAGCGAAAACCGGGGCAGTCAGAATTGCTGCCCAAAAGAGAGCCTTAATAACATTGAAATTCTTTTTCATAACTTTTGTCCTTTCTTTTAAGTAAGTTAATCCTCTTGTTATATTTATTAATGTATTGAATGTTCTAGTTTCAAACCCGAGGTAGCCTGAACAGCTGTGTTCTGAACGGATTTCAGAGGGTGTTCATCATAAACAGCTACCTCGAATTTGACACTGCAAAGGTACGGCCTTTTTCGCATTTGGGAAATACCTGCGGTGTGGCAACTTTTCTACCTCATTGTTGGTAGAAATAAACGGATAACTGCCTCAAACGCCATATTTTTGTGTCGAAAACGGACAAAAACGCTCAAAATGAGGCTTGCAGTGAAGCAAAAAAGTTCCTTCCCTTCTGCCCGATTCCGTTCCAACTGGCATAGGTAGTATAGTACTTGTCGAGCACATTCTCCACCCCTGCCTTCAGCGTAACGTTCACTTTTCCTGCCAACCGGACCAGATAGCCGGCCTGCAAGTTATAAAGTACGTAACCGGGGGTACTGTGCTCACCCAGATGACGGGCTGCATCTTCCTTTCGGGCTGCCCCTATAACCGAAGCACTGCCTTCCCAACTGCCCCACTCGTATGCCAAGGTTGAACGGAACTGCAAGGGAGCAATAAGCGGAAGCGAACGGTTCCGGTTATCTTTGCCCCACGACCAGCCGATGCGGTTCTGCCAGCGCCAGGCACTACTCAGTTGCCAGTCGGCATCGAACGAAAGATTTGCAATTGTTGCCGATGGGAGATTCCTGTACTGCTTAACGCCCAAGGCTCCGATGGTCATCGGCGAATAACCGGAAACATCGCCGGTCAAGCCACCCTGAATATAATCATCAAACAGGAACAGATTACCGTCCGCCGAGAATTCCCAATCGGGTGCCGGAGACCAGGAACCCGACAAATCGAATTGAACGGCCTTCTCATTTTTCAGTTCCGGATTACCCAGATAATCGTAGCCGTCCAACGTATTATAAAGGAAATAGCCATAGGCTTCAGTAACAGTCGGCGTACGCGATCCCCAGCCAGCTCCGACACTCACGCTTCCCTTTTGCCAGTCTTTCCGGTAATGTAACGTAACACGTCCCTCACGGCGGAACTGACGGTCAGACTGAGTCGGATAATAGATTTGCAAAGTGGCCAGTCCTTCAGGATCGGAAATGTGCGACCATTGCAGAGAGCCCTTCAGTGTCAGACGGAAATTTCCCCATTGATCCGACACCGACAAGCCTGTATTTCCGGTCTGTACATCCGGCCAGGTGAGCATAAACATCCGGTCGGCAGGATTATAGGCAGCCGTTCCGTAAGTAGACGGATACATGGTCATCTCTGCTCTCGAACGGTTCAGATAGCCGTCAAGATTCAGTTGCCAGAGGTGCTGTTTCCAGCTGCCTGCCAACAGAGAATACAGACCGGAAGTCCGGCTCAACCCGGGCATATCCATGTGCATCACAACATCGGGCCTGTGTGTATCGTCCATTTCGTGACGGATGTTGTTGTAGTATACCTTGCTCTCCCAACGGGTCAGCAACGGACTCCGGAAGTGTTCCTGACGGTAAGCGAGTGCCGTTATCAGGCCTTCTGCTTTCTTAACATCCATTGTAAGCGACGGGTAACCCACATCGGTAGCCAGGTCGTAAATGGCCGAAAACTCCACAATCCGGCCATCACCCCATTGCCGGCCGCCATTAGCAAAAACATTGAACTTCTGATACTGTGAGAAGTCGATTTCCCGGTTGCCTCCTGCCTGATAATTCCTGGCATCACGGAAGCTTATACCTGTATTCAGGTAGCGTGTTTCGGACGACAAAGCCACATCGGCCAGATACGACTGCAAACAACCGTTGGTCTCAAAACCGGTCTGAACATTCATTTCGAAGGGCGCTGCATCGAAACCTGCTTTACGCAGTTTCAGATCGACGCTGCCTCCCAGATTTCCGGTAGCCTGAGGATCGTTGCCCAAACCGCTGTTCAGAAAGATGCGACTCAGGTTCGAGGTTTCGACATACGAGGTAACGGGATCCATCCGATCGGTGCAGGCACAGAAAATCTTCATACCGTCGATGGTCGTCGATACGCGTTCGGTCTGCATCGAGTTTACCGATACCTCACTGGCATAGGCTCCGCGTTTCACCAAATCGGCCTGCCGAAGTCGGGCCAGATGTTCATCCAGACTTTCGACGCCTTTTCCTGTTGTCTGCTTCTGCTGTCCGGCAGCGGCATTCACCACAACCTCATCGAACGTCTTATCGAAAATGCTGACAGCACCGCCTTCAACGGCGATACTGTCAGACTCAACCAATAAAAGGGAGAAAAGTAGATTTGCGAACATGTATACAGAAAAGTCAAAGCAGTCTTAATCAAGTAATCCCACAAACTCCATAATGAAATGAGAAGTACAAATTTAGTACAGAACTTACATAGACATCGAAGAAGAACCTAACTGGAATGTCCAGATGACTTCGTCGGCAACTACCTCTTCTCCCTTCCGGATAGTGAGGAATACCTGCCATAAACCGGACATGGTAAAGTTAAGTGTACCTACATAGGCATTCGTTTCAGCATCCCAAACAAAATCTGCGTTGTTGGGCGAAGAGTGTCCCATTCCCGGCATATAAGGATAGACTCCGATCGAATAGTCTTCCGGACGGTCGATAGCCAGCAAACCGTCAGTACTTTCCTGCAACAGATAGGCATACACCGTATTCACGCCTACCTTTACATCGTCAAGTTGCAACAGAACAGCCTCGTAAGTGGCATCCAGATAAGAGAATGAGGCCGATAACGTATCGGACGAAAGCTCTACCACCTTCACTTCCCTACTGGGCGAAACATCGTCATCGTCAGAGCATGACGTCAGCAAAGAACCCAGCAAAACACCTGCGACAACAGCCCATGTGCGGACTGATTTTCCACCGAATCCATTGTTCAGTACCTTAATAACACGATTTGTTTCCATTTTTTCGATCCTTTCTTTTTAATGTTTTTATATCGAATTTGACACTGCAAAGGTACGGCCTTTTTCGCACATAGGAAATCCGCCTGATATGGCATATTATCTAACAAATATGTGGTAGAAATCTCACGACTTCTACCACATGCATTCGAAATTTATACATATTCGACACAAAAACTGGTATACGGCTTATTTCAGAAGGTGATTCCTGCCCCAAACGTAAAGCTTCGGCTCGACGGATAGGCACTGGTATCGGTTCCACCCGATACCTCCGGGTCGTAACCCGAATAACCGGTAATGGTCAGCAGGTTCGACGCCTGCGCAAACACGCGTATGGAGAACGGAGTCCGGCCTGCCTGTAATTTAAAGGTATAACCTACAGTAAGATTCTTCAGTTTCAGATAGGACGCATCTTCCACATAACGCGAATCGATGTAATTGGTAGGTCGTGTTTGCGTCACCTTGGTTGAACGCAGCAGATTGTACGATGCGGTCGGACTCGACAGCAGTCGGCCGGTACTGTTATAGAGTTCGTTACCGTACGAACCCTGAAAGCCCACATAGGCATCCAGATTCTTCCAGGCAAGCGTACTGCTGAATCCATAGGTAAATTCCGGCTGGATACTACCCAAAACAATACGGTCGTTGTACGAAATGGCTCCGTTCCCGTCGTAATCCTCGAATGTTGCCTGGCCATTTTCATAACCCTTGAACTTCAAACCATAGAAACTGCCCAGCGACTCTCCTTCGCGCAAAATCATCTGGCTCTGCACACCGCTGATCACATCGCTTCCGCTGGTCTTGGTAACCTCGTTGCGGTTGAAGGCAATATTGGCCGAAGCACTCCACTGCAGATTTCCGTTCCGTATCAGGTCTGCACTCACGCTCAGTTCCACACCTCGGTTCTCTACGTTACCTACGTTCTCCATCTGGGTAGCCGTCGAAGAACCGATACCCTGCGGTACTTCCAGCAACAGGTCAGAGGTCTTCTTATAATAGGCATCCGCTTCGAATTCCAGCCGGTTATCGAAGAAGCCCAGATCGAAACCTGCATTGAACGAAGCTGTCGTTTCCCACTTCAAATCGGCTCCTGAATTACTGATGGAATAGCTGGCAGAACCGGCATACTTGCCTGCCGTGTACTGCAAGGCGTAGTCAAGATCGCCGATTTCCTGATTGCCTACAGTTCCTGCCGACAGACGTATCTTCAGGTTGCTGATGGAGTGGTGATTTTTCAGGAAATCCTCTTCCGAAACATTCCACGAAAAGCCCAGCGACGGGAACCAGCCCCATCCGCCATCGGCTGTCAGACGGCTTGAACGGTCTCCGCGAATGGTAGCCGTTGCATTATAGCGACCGCGCAAAGTATAGTTCACACGTCCTATCACCGAGTTCAGGTTCGAACTGCTTTCGTCGGCCACAGGCGTATCGAGCGTTTCGGCATCGGCCAACGAATACTGTTTCTTTGTGTCGTTGGTCAGCAGGCGTCCCATCTGGGTAAACCAGTTGCTTCGGGTATCCTGACGGGTATATCCTGCCAAGGCTGAGAGTTCCGCAACCGGAAAACTGTGGTTCCAGTCTACGGTATATTCCTGCAGCCACGACTCGTTGCTCTTGTTGCCTATGCCCACCAAACCGGAACTTGCCAGGCCGAGAGCCGTATAGGAAGGCGAGAAATAGTTCTGCGTAATGCGTTCACGGTTCACGCCTGCCGAAGCCTTAAAGGTCAGTTCCTTCCAGACATAGCGTAACGAATAGTTAGCCAACACATAGGCATTGATGCTTTCAGCCACCGAATTGTTCAGGTCGCTGACCGGATTGGCAGCCGTAGTTCCCAATGCAAAATAAGCATGTTCGTACGGATTTGTGTAGTTGTAGTCTCCGTCTTCGGTATAGACCGAAACGGTTGGGGGCATCATCAGGCCATACACAAACGAATTAGTGATACCGTTTCCGAACGGCGAGGTGGAACTGTTTGACTGACTGGTAGTAGTGAGTCCGTTCTGAATAGATTTTCCGAAGGTAGTGTTCGAAGAAAATGTCAGACCTTTGGCCAGCTCGCGTTCAAAGTTGAGGTGAAAATTGTAACGGTCGAAACCGGAATTCAGGATGATACCGTCCTGCGTAGTGTAGTTGGCCGAAAAGGCATAGCGCGTTTTATCGTTGCCGCCCGTCACGCTGAACTCGTGACTCTGATGGCTACCGGTCTGCAGCAAGGCATCCTGCCAGTCGGTTCCTTTGCCCAAAGCAGCAATCTCACTGTCGGTATATCCGCCGATGTTGTTGAAATACTGTTTGTTGTAAGCCGCAAACTCCCGGGCATTCATCAGATCCAGTTTTTTCGAAACCACATCAAAGCCTGCCGAATAGCGGTAATGAATACTGGTGCGGTCGCGATTGCCTTTTTTGGTGGTAACGATAATCACGCCGTTAGCACCACGACTGCCATATATCGCCGTGGCCGATACATCCTTGAGCACCTCGATACGCTCAATATCCGACGGGTTGACGGTCAGCAACGGTGACAGGCTCGACTCGATGGCATCAATGCCGGTCTTATTGTCGGCATCCGACTTGAAATAGATGAATCCGTCAATCACATACAGCGGCTCGTTCGAGGCATTCACCGAATTTCCGCCACGTATCCGGACTGATGATGCTGCGCCCGGCTGACCGCTGCTTGCCGTAATATTCAGTCCGGCAACGGTTCCGCCCAGTGCCTGATCGAGCGTAGGAGTCAGATTGGTTTCAAGTACCTGCTTGCCGACCGTTGCCACCGAACCTGTCAACTGTGTACGGCGCTGTGTTCCATAGCCGACCACCACAACTTCATCGAGGGCACTGTGTTCCTCCAGCAGATCGATGCGCTGTTTTTTGCGGGCACTCTCATTATTTATATAAAGGGTACGGGGTTCGTAGCCGATAAAACTGACACGGATTGTGGTCGGAACCGATACCTGCAACGTAAATTTACCGTCAACATCGGTTACGGCACCGTTTTTCGATGTCGGATCATATACATTTGCGCCGATAACCGGCTCGCCGCTTGTATGGTCAATAACTACGCCATCAAGGATGGCAGTTTCCTGTTTACGGGGCTGTGCAACAGCCGTTTCCGGGCTTTCCGGAATTGTCTGTCCGGCTGTCGGGTTTGCCGCATCGCCATCCGTACCTGCCACAGCCGGCACCTGGGCTAAAAGAAGAGCCGAAACGAGAATAATTTTTTTGTTTGCCATAATCTATACCTTAATAATTTTTCCAGTTTTTGTTAATTCTCTCACCAGTTTCTGTTAATGTTTCACGGTGCAAAGTTACGGACTTTTCCACAACTGGGAAATCGCACACTGAGGCCATTTTTCAGACATCTCTTCTACCATTCTGATGGTAGAGACTAACATCATTATAGTCAGATTACCCGGATTTTATTAGGAAGGAAACAATAAAGTGGCAGAATTCTTCAGAAAACTGCCACTTTATATCTTTCTAACCGTGTATATACCGGAACCTTCTACATCCTAAAACCTTTCCAGATTCAGGCGGATGCCTGCGTAAAACATAGCGCCATCGGTCGGTCCCCAGACCATCGAGGCATCGAAACGCGTACCATACGGATTGGCAGCATCCACAATGGGGTTCTTTTGCCGGAAACCGGTCAGATTCTCACCTCCCACATAAACGGAACACAAACGGTATTCTCGTGTTAGCTGAGCCTGCAACTGTCCGAATGCCTTATATCGGGCGTTCCACAGGGGCTGTCCGTCGTCGCCCACAGCCGGATCCGGCATCCTTCCGGGTCCGGTCCATTGAAAGGTCAGATCAGCCTGCCACAACTCGAGCGGAGATTTCCACGAAGCGGTCAGCAAAGCCTTATATCGGGAAGTCAGCGGACGTGTACGCAAAACCGTCTGACTGTTGTGC
>JAGBQS010000050.1 GCA_017632695.1 Bacteroidales bacterium | reverse complement strand
CCAGGATCAAACTCTTCGTTGTTAATATCGTTATCTGTAGTACACCATATATTATATAATGTAACAGCAAATAATCTTGTTTGAATTGACTAGGTTTTTTGCTTGCATGTAACTGATTGCTCAGTTACCTATTTGTCAAAGTTTCACTCTTTCAAAGATCGTTGCGCAAACGATTGGAAGTTGCTCTTTCGAACTCTTTCGTTTCGTTTAGCGGGTGCAAAGATAGAGACTTTTCGGACACCCTCCAAATTTTTTGAAGACTTTTTCAAATATTTGTTGAAAAAACAAGAAAATCGGGCCAAATTGACCCGATTTTGCAAATCATATCTAACAAATGCAGACGTCTGCAATCTGTTTTATTTGTTTTTGAACACCGCCGAGAAAATAACTTCTGTAGCACCGCTGTTCTCAGATACATAGTTTCCAGCCTTCTTTCCGGAATCCGAAAGGAATGACTGATCGGTCAGGAAGCGGTTCAATACCGTATTATACTCATCTGCATTGACGATGGTAAAACCTCCTCCTGCATCCAGCAGGCCCAAAGCCTCGCGGAAAGCCGTATGATTCGGGCCGAATACTACAGGGATACCATATACGGCAGCCTCGAGCGTATTGTGGATGCCTACACCGAAACCACCTCCGATATAAGCCACCTGTCCGTAACGATAAATACCCGACAGGAAACCGATGGCATCGATAATCAGGCAATCGGCCTCAGTCACTTTCGACTCGTCCATCTGCGTATAACGCATATAAGGACGTTTCAGCTTGCCGATGATACTCTGTACATGTTCCTCGTGAATCTCATGGGGCGCAATAATCAGTTTCATTTCCGGATGATTATTGAAATGCTCCAACAGGATATCCTCATCCTTCGGCCACGAAGAACCGGCCACCATAACAAATCCGGCACTCTCTGCAAACCGCTGAGCCCAAGGGAACTGTTTTGCCTGCTGCTGAATGGCAATCACACGATCGAAGCGAGTATCGCCACAGACCGTCACATTCTGCAAACCCAAGCCGTTTACCAGTTTTTTCGACTCCTCATCCTGCACAAACAGGTGCGTAAAGCAGTTCAGGACAGGACGGACAATCCCACCGTACCAACGGAAGAATGCCTGACGCTTGCGGAAGATGCCCGAAACCAGATAAGTCGGAACCGACCGCTTACGCAGTTCCTCCAAGATATTTCCCCAGAACTCATATTTTACGAATACTGCAATATCCGGATGAACCGAATCCAGAAACCGCCGGCAATTCGAAGGAGTGTCGTAAGGCAGATAACAGATTACATCCGCTCCCTTATAATTCTTCCGGACCTCATAGCCCGAAGGACTGAAGAAGGTCTGAACCACGCGATATTCCGGATAGCGGTCGTGCAAGGCCTCGATAAGAGGACGACCCTGTTCGAACTCGCCCAGACTGGCAGCATGGAACCAGATGATCTTCTGACCCTCCAAAGGACGCATCTTTTCTTCCAGAACGGAAGCCCAGTCTTTCCGTCCTGCTTCCATCTGTCCGGCCTTCCGATGACCGAATGCAGCGGCTATACGGATTCCGGAAAAATACGCGCGCGTACCTATATTATATAAAATGTTCATATCGAAAGATCAAATTGCACAGACAAAACGGACTGAAACGATTAAGCCAGACGTTCAATGGCGACACGGGCACGACGCAACGACTCCTCCTTACCCAGCATATCGGTAATGGCAAAGATCTGCGGACCGCGGGCCTCACCCACCAGCGTAACACGGAAGGCATTCATTACGGCACCCGTCTTGTATTCCTTCGAAGCAATCCACTCCATCACTTTCGGCTCAAGTGTTTCGCCATTCCAATCAGTCTGAGCCTCCAGGAAGTCGCAAAGTTCCGAAACATACTGCGGAGCCTCCGGTTTCCACCATTTCTTAAGCGACTTCTCTTCGTACGACTCCGGAGCCTTGAAGAAGAAGTTACACTGCTGCCAAAGTTCCTGAGGCAGATTGATGCGCTCTTTCATCAGACCGACAACCGTCCTGACATACTCATCCGAGCGGATATCGGCACCATTCTCAGCAACCTGCTTCTTCAAAACATCACACAGCACCTGTTCATCGCACTGCTGCAGATAATGATGGTTGAACCACAGCAGACGCTTGATGTCGAAATGCGCACCGTTCTTGGAGCACTTCGAGAGGTCGAACAGACGAATCATCTCGTCCATCGTCATGATATCCTGATCGTTTCCAGGGTTCCAGCCCAACAGCGCCAGGAAATTGACAACAGCCTCCGGCAGATAGCCCGATTCACGATAGCCGCTATAGGTAGTATCCGTTCCCGGCACATGCCAAAGCAATGGGAATACCGGGAAGCCGTACTTATCACCATCGCGCTTTGAAAGCTTTCCGTTTCCTTCAGGAGCCAGCAGCAGCGGCAGATGGGCAAACTGCGGTGCCTCCCAGCCGAAAGAACGATAAAGCTGAACGTGCAGCGGAGACGAAGGCAGCCACTCCTCACCGCGAATCACGTGGGTCACTTCCATCAGATGATCATCGACGATATTTGCCAGATGATAGGTCGGCAGCTCGTCGGCACTCTTGTAGAGCACCTTATCATCGAGGATAGACGAGTTGATTTTCACT
>JAGBQS010000049.1 GCA_017632695.1 Bacteroidales bacterium | reverse complement strand
CAGGCCGGAGTCGACTTCATCTCCTTCGGAGCCCTGACCCATTCGGTGAAAGGTCTTGACCTCAGCTTCAAGGCAGTAAAGTAAACAGTCCGGAATAATCCTGTTCCCGAGAACAAGACCGGCACAAGACCGAAAATAAACCGTTAACAGAACTGATAAAAAAACAGGTAACAAGATCGTTAACGAAAACGATAACAGAAAGCAGAGCATCCCGAAAGGTGCTCTGCTTAAGTTTTAAAGTATAATACAGGATTAAAATCCTTTTAAATAGTAGCTGAAAATAACGGCTTTATATCTCAGCCGGATTCAGCTGTCAGTTCATCAGTTTCTCGAGTTCCTTCTGCAGTTGCTTGGGGTCGAAGTGAAGCAGTTTCATTTCGGAAGCCAGCGCTGGAAGTTTCTCTTCGAGGAAGCGTTTGGTGCGCACCTCCCGGATAATCGATTCGGCTTCGGGAGCCAGGAAGTTGCCTTTGCCCCGTTTACTGTAAATGATTTCCTGTTGGAGCAGGCGCTCGATGGTACGCATTACCGTATTCGGGTTGACCTCAAGCAGAACTGCCAGCTCGCGTACGGACGGGATCTGTTCGTCTGGCTTTATTTCGCCGCGCAGAACCCTGTCGCAAAGCAGATCGTAAATCTGCAGAAAGATGGGTTGGGCGTTAGTCTGAAATTCCATAACAAAGGGGTTATTTAGCCTGCTTGCGGGCAATTTGACGATAAAGAATGGCGTAGAAGCTTAAACCGATGACTGTGAGTCCGACAATCCAGAATTTGCATGCATGCATAATTACGGACATATCCTGATCCACTACAGCAATGTCGGCGTTGGCTTTGGCATCGGTAATTACATACGTTACAGCCCAAATGACAAATACGATGGTCAGGGCCAGATATCCCAGCACGAAAACACCGATGCTCTTCAGCTGGCAGTTGGTGCGGAACAGCATGTTGCAGACCAGATAGATGGCCAAGGTTCCGAAGTTGCTGGGAATGGACCAGTACATCATACCGTTAATGAACGAATCCATTTCGGCTGCCATGAGAGGCATTTGTTCATAGAGTTTATCCATGTTCTCTTTGTTGTCTGTAAAAATATCGCTGAAACGCTGGTAGCTGTATTGGGGATCGAGCATGGCAAGTCCGTTCATTGCCCAATCCAAGTCCGGGAACAGCAGGTAGCCGATACCCATCGTGGCATAGAAGACAACCAGATAGATAAGCGTGTAGGCTCCGAAAGCAATCAGATAATCGGCTATCACCACCGAAAACTTCTCGAGCGTAGAACCGGGCAGGGCCAGATAGGTGGTCGATGTCTTCGGGTTGCAGAATTTCATAGTAAACAATGTGGTTACTGCAAAGACGACGGCATACAGTCCGTACTGGAAGAAAGAGTTAATGGACGCAGCTACAAGTAAAGGGAATGTCGATAAGGTATCCATTGCTGGAGCCAGGATTCCCTTCATCAGGAAATACAGTACGAAGACCACCACATAGATGATCAGCGTGATGCCGATGGTCAGCATGAGCGTGTTCTTGCCCAGCATCCAGTCGTAGCGAAGCAAGGCAGCAAAGCGGTTTATATTGAATGACTTGTTCATAACAGTGACGAATGTAAAAGGTTATCAGATGATTAAATATTCTCTTTGTCTTCCTTGTTTTCAACAACCTGGCAGAAAACTTCCTTGATGTCTTCGGTTCCGAACCTTTCGCCCAGTTCCTCAAGGGAGGACGACAGTCGGATACCGTCGTTTTCCATAATCACCACCCAGTCGATGAGGCCTTCCAGATCGTCCACCTGATGGGTGGAAATCACGATGGTTTTGGATTCGTCGAAGTTGGAAGCCACCAGTTTGCGGAAAGTGCGCTTGGAAGGAATATCCATTCCGTTGGTCGGCTCATCCAGGAAGAGATAGGGCGTGTTGCAGGCCAGCGACAAAGCAATGAGCGCTTTCTTCTGCTGTCCCAGCGACAGTTGCGTAAGCTTGACCGTCAGGGGAATGTCGAACTCGGAAACCGCATTCCTGAAAATCTCCTGACTGTAGGTAGGGTAGAGCAGACTGATTACCTCCGTCAACTCCTGAAGCGTAGTGTTCAGGATGGCTTCGTTTTCAGGAACCAGACGTATCTGATCCAGAAAAACGGCTTCACGCTCTCGGGGGTCGAAGCCGCCGACCGAATACTCGCCCTTTCCGATGAGCGTACCCGAAAGAAGTTTCAGGAAAGTTGATTTGCCCACTCCGTTTCTGCCCAGCAGACCGTAAATATGTCCTTCAGGCAACGTCAGGCAGATGTCTCTCAGTACTGTTTGCGACTTGTTGTAGCCGAATGAGAGGTTGTTTGTTTGAATCATAGGTTTAATAGAGTTAAATTATTAATGAGTTATTATTGGGATATTTCACTCTCGATTGTTCTATCGATTTAGTGTATTAGTCAAATAGAACACTGCAAAGGTATAGCACTTTTTTCAACCCTGCAAGAAAAAAGAGAAAAAAATGCAAAAAAGAGGCAAAATTTAACGTATATTAACAAAAATAGGGCCCGAAAGCCCCATTTTTGTTAGATTAAAGAGTATTTTTAGATTAAAGAGTAATGTAGTTTGTTGGAGTTAATGGGAGTTAGCAGGAGTTAGCAGGAGTTAGCGGACGTTACCAACGCAGGCGAAACAAACGTCAGGTAACTCCACAGGCCGAAGGGCCAGTTAACTCCCAATAACTTCAGTTAACTCCCATTAACTTAGCAGCCAAAACAAACGTCCGTTAACTCCATAAGCGAACAGCCTGTTATCTCCCAATAACTTCAGTTAACTCCCATTAACTTAGCAGGCGAAACAAACGTCCGTTAACTCCATAGGCGAACAGCCTGTTATCTCCCAATAACTTCAGTTAACTCCCATTAACTTAGCAGCCAAAACAAACGTCCGTTAACTCCACAGGCCGAAGGGCCAGTTAACTCCCAATAACTTCAGTTAACTCCGGATTACTCCCGCTAACTCCACCCTTACTTTGCTTCTCCTACATACGAATAGGTTGTCTGGCTTTTCACGTCGCCGGTAGTCTGGTCGAGTTCGGAAAGAGTCAGCTGATTCATGCCGAGGAGCGAGAGTTTCATTTTCGAAACAGCATAAATATAGGTCATGCTCCAGTTCGGAATGTCTCTTTTCGTCAGATAGTTGTGAGCGCCGTTGTACTGAACCAGCGCCTGCTTGTACGATGAGTAGTACAGATAGCCGCCGGTCTGGAGGAGGTCGATGGTATCGGCCTTGCTGACAAAATGGCTGGTAATGGTCGAGTCGCTGTAGAACCACACCGTATCGAAGGTGCCCTTGTGGTCGGTGAAGGCCCAGCAACCGGTCAGATAAAGCGTACTGTCGCCGGTAAGGGCCGAAAGGCCGTCGGCAATGATGGTAGCAATGGCAGCCTGGCGTTCGCTCTTATGGCTCAGGCCGGCAGCGCCGAGTACCGAAGAACTGCAACTGCTCAGTACGAAACAAACGGCCGTGAAAGCCGCAATCGGAAGGATGAGTAACTTTTTCATTTTCGAGTAATTTATTACGGACGCAAAGTTACGCCATTCTGCCGAAATAAACAAGCAACAATGCGTAAAAGCACGTCAGTAAACCCTGAAAAAGGCCGAAAAACATGTTTTTTAACATAAAAAGCACAAATTTTTTATTCAAAATGCGGATTTGCTCAAAAAAATGCTTACATTTGTACCCGCAAATCGCAAAAATACCTTTTTAATAAACCATAAACTATTTATACCACTTAAATAAATACTTATGAAAGTCTACAAATCGAGTGAGATCAAAAACATTGCCCTTCTTGGCAATGACGGTTCGGGCAAGACGACTTTGACCGAAACCCTTCTTTATGTGTCTGGTCAGATTGCCCGTAAGGGTCGTATTACCCAGCAAAGCACGGTGAGTGACTACTTCCCAGTTGAAAAAAGTTACGGATATTCCGTATTCAGCACCGTATTCCATACCGAGTGGAACGGCAAGAAGCTGAATATCATCGACTGCCCGGGTATGGATGACTTTGTAGGTCAGGCCATCACGGCAATGTCGGTTACCGATACCACGATTCTGCTGATTAACGGATCTGTTGGTCCTGAGGTAGGTACCCAGAACCATTTCCGTTATACCGAGAAGCTCAGGAAGCCTGTTATCTTCCTGGTTAACCAGCTGGACAGCCCCGAGTGCGATTATCATACCATCGTCGAGAACCTGCAGCTTACCTATGGCGCCAAGGCCGTTCCGGTTCAGTATCCGGTTGAAACGGGCGAGAATTTCCATCAGCTCATCGACGTGATCCTGATGAAGCAGCTGACATACGATGCCAACGGCAAGCTGACCCTCGAGGAGATTCCTGCTTCCGAGATGGATAAGGCTCAGGAGATGCACAAGGCCCTCGTTGAGGCTGCTGCCGAGAACGACGAGGCTCTGATGGAGAAATACTTCGAGACCGAAAAGCTGACCGAAGACGAGATGCGCGAGGGTATCCGCAAGGGTATGGTAACGCGCGGTATCTTCCCGATCTTCTGCGTATGCGCAGGCAAGAACATGGGTGTGGACCGTCTGATGGAGTTCCTGGGCAACGTGGTACCTCATGTTGACGAGATGCCGGCCGTTCACAATACCCGCGGTGAGGAAGTGAAGCTCACAACCGATGGCCCGACCTCATTGTTCTTCTTCAAGACAGGTGTCGAGCCTCATATCGGCGAGGTTCAGTACTTCAAGGTAATGAGCGGTATTGTTCGCGAAGGCGACGATCTGATCAATGCCGACCGCGGAACCAAGGAGCATCTGGCTACGCTTTATGTCTGCTCGGGTGCCAACCGCGAGAAGGTCGAAGAGATGCAGGCAGGCGATATCGGCTGTACCGTTAAACTGAAGGATGTCCGTACGGGCAACACCCTGAACAGCGAGGACAACGAGTGCAAGTTCAACTTCGTGAAGTTCCCGCCGTCCAAGTACTGCCGCGCTATTGCTGCCCAGAATCAGGCCGATACCGAGAAGATGATGGCTGCGCTTACCCGCATGCGTCTGGAGGATCCTACCTGGATTGTCGAGCAGAGCAAGGAATTGCGTCAGACGCTGGTTTACGGACAGGGTGAGTTCCACCTGCGTACCCTGAAGTGGCGTCTGGAGAATCTGGACAAGATTCCTGTTAACTATACTCCGCAGCGTATTCCTTATCGCGAGACCATTACCAAGGCTGCCCGTGCCGACTACCGTCACAAGAAACAGTCCGGTGGTGCAGGTCAGTTCGGCGAGGTTCATCTCATCGTCGAGCCGTATCAGGAGGGTATGTCCGATCCTGTAGTTTACAACCTGGAGGGCAAGGAGTACCGCGTAACCATGAAGGGCAAGGAGGAGATCGATCTGCCTTGGGGTGGTAAGCTCGTATTCATCAACTCGGTTGTGGGTGGTGCCATCGATGCCCGCTTCATGCCTGCTATCCTGAAGGGTATCCAGCAGTGTCTGGAGCAGGGTCCTCTTACGGGTTCGTATGCCCGCGACGTCCGCGTTGTGGTTTACGACGGTAAGATGCACCCGGTTGACTCCAACGAACTCTCGTTCATGCTGGCAGCCCGCAACGCATTCAGCCAGGCATTCCGTCAGGCCGGTCCGAAGGTGCTCGAGCCTATCTACGATGTTGAGGTATTCGTACCGTCCGACAAGATGGGCGATGTGATGAGCGACTTGCAGAACCACCGCGGACTTATCATCGGTATGGAGGCTGAAGCCGGTTATCAGAAGCTGCAGGCCAAGGTGCCGCTCAGCGAGATGTCCGACTATTCAACCACTTTGTCGAGCCTCACTCAGGGTGCTGCTTCGTTCGTCATGAAGTTCTCAAGCTACGAGCTCGTTCCAACCGATCTCCAGCAGAAGCTTATTGCGGAGCATGATAAGGAAGTTACCGCCGAATGATTTTTCGGAATTCTTGAATAATAAGAAACACAGGCTTTTCAGTCTGTGTTTTTTATTTATTCTCGCTTTCACGAAAGCGAGAACTTACTTCCTCACCGTTACCAAATAAACACCTGTAAAAATCATGACAATAGCGGCAGCCTGCGGCAGGCCGAACACAGCCAGACCGGCAGCAACACTTACCAGGCAGGCCACAATCGGCTGAACGTAATTGTACATCGCCACAACCGTAGGACGGAGCATCTTCTGCGCGCGCATCATCAGGATATAGGCCAGGAAGGTGCCCAGAAAGACCACAAAGGCAGTCTCGTACCAGGCACGGGCGGGAATATCCGAAACCGGAATCTGGAAAACGTGGTAGCCCGTAAACGGAACTACCAGGATGCAGGCCCAGAGCATCATCCACTTCATGCAGGTAACCACGCGGTAACGGGCAATCAGTTTCTTGAAGAGGGTCAGGTAGAGTGCAAAGCTGAGCTGTGCCCCGATCACCAGCAGGTCGCCGCGAATATCGCCCGCCTTGCTTTCGGTAGCCTGACTGCTTCCCAGAATCAGTATCAGGGCGCCCGAAACACCCAATGCAATACCCAGCACCTTGCGCCAGGTAATCCGTTCGTGCAGAATGAGAGCGGTCAGAATCAGCGTGATGATAGGCATCGTGGTGGTCATGATGCTGGCATTGGTAGGAGCCGTGTAGCTCAGACCGATGGTAAAACAGCACTGGTTGGTGACCACGCCGAACAGACCGGCGCCGGCAAACAGGAACTTATCGCGCAGGGTAACATGCTGATGGTCGTTGGTTACAAAACTGAGGATCCAGAAACACAGCATACTTCCCACAATGCGGAACGTAACGATATCGATTCCGCCGATGCCCTGATTCATGGCGTCTTTGCCAAGGGGCGACATCAGACCCCAGATTACGCACGCTCCTGCCATCAGCAGGTGAGCCCAGAAATTATTGTTCACAGCAAAAATAAATTATTTGAGGCGCAAAGGTACTATTTTTTTACGAAAGGTTGGCACCACCGACGGAAAATAATCCTGAAATTTGCGAAATTCGCCGGTATTTGCTATCTTTGCACACAAAAACAGAAACAGTATGATACGCGTTGCCATAATAGGAGCCGGAGCGGCCGGGTGCTTCTGTGCCGTTCAGCTGAAACGGAAACTCCCACATTCGGAGGTCTCGGTTTACGAATCGGGCTCCAAGCCTTTGGCCAAAGTGGCTGTAACCGGTGGCGGCCGATGCAACCTCACCAACACCTTTCAGGACGTGAAGAGCCTTGCGGAGGTCTATCCTCGCGGCGACAGGCTCATGCAGCGTGCCTTTCATGTGTTCGATAACCGCCGGCTCATGTCGTGGTTCGAGGGCGAGGGCGTGCGTCTTACCGTTCAGCCCGACCAGTGTGTGTTCCCGCAAAGACAGGACGCCATGCAGATAGTCCGTACGCTGCAGCACGGTATGGAGCAGGCGGGGGTGAAGGTGTACCTGAAGCACAGGGTATCGCGCATTGAGAAAACGGCTGCCCCAGCCGGAGCGACTACGGAAGGATACCGTATCACGTTTGCCGATGCGGCATTGCGTCCTGCTTTTGCCGATGTGGTAGTAGTGACTACGGGAGGAAGTCCGAAGCCATCCGGTCTGGAGTTCCTGCAGTCCTTGCAGCTCAAGACGGAACCGCCCGTACCGTCGCTGTTTTCCTTTAACATAGCGGGTACATCGCCGCTGATGGGCATTGTGGCCGATCCGGTAACGGTCTCCTTGGCGGGAACCCGGTTCAGGGCGCAGGGCGCGCTGCTGTTCACGCATTGGGGCATGAGCGGCCCTGCCATCCTGAAACTCTCCAGCCGTGCAGCCCGTCATCTGGCCGAAGCCGGCTACTGCGCCAAACTGGTGGTCAACTGGCTGAACGATGCCACCGAAGCCGACGTGCGCAACAGTCTGATCCGGATGCAGCAACAGCAGCCGGGCAAGCAGATCGGCAACACCCATCTGCCGCAACTTTCCT
>JAGBQS010000048.1 GCA_017632695.1 Bacteroidales bacterium | reverse complement strand
CAGAAGTTCCGTGACGAGAATCCGCGGATGAATATTCTATTCGATAGCATAACGTCTGATAAGGAACTTCTTTTTTCTGTTCTTAAAAAGCCTAACGATATTTGGGAATTCACAGAGCGGAAGCACGTTATATCATATGACGAATACTTGCATGTTTGTGCAAAAATCGGAGCATTGTCCCCCAGTTTTGAAGCCTAAAAAGTCTATTCAGACCATTAAAAAGCTTCAAAAAAGCCCGAAATATCCCCTAAAAAACGGAGCATTGCCGTTCACTTTTGTTGAAGTAGATTTGGCCGTGTGGGGGCACTCCTTCAGAGTGCTGGTCAGGTAGGGTGGCCCCAAAGCCGAGGGTGCAGCAAGCTGTATCCCCGGTTATTGAGCGGTGACGCCGTTAGCGTCAGGAAAATCAGAGCATTCCCACCCAGCCGTATTAGTCTTTAAGACAAGAGAGGGGGATGACCTTGACATCATCCGGACGGGTATAGGCAAGTTGTCCGCCAGTCAGAATGATGAGGAGGTCCGGCTCGCGCAAGGGAACCTGTTTTTCGGTTTTGTTATGTTCCTGTATCAGTCGCTTCAGTTCAAGCAAGTGCTGGGATCCTTCTTCGATTTCACGGCTGCCTAACTTACACTCAATGAGGGCGTAACGGCCGTCTTCGAGGTGGAGTACGAGATCGGCTTCCAAACCATAGCGGTCTCTGTAGTAGGAGATATTGCTGCCAAAATCGGACGTGTATGCCCTCAAATCGCGCACACACATCTGTTCGAAGATGAATCCGAATGTTTTGAGCTGGGTTTCCAGGGCATCGGCATTAACTCCCATGGCGGCTACGGCTATCGAAGGGTCGGTAAAACTCCTTTTCGGCATGCTGCGGATTGCTGTCTTGCTCCGGATTGCAGGGCACCATGCATCGATATCCTGGATAACGAAGAGCTTTTCGAGTGCACTCACGTAGTCATCGAATGTGTCCATCGTTACTGAAATATCACCCGAAGCGGTAACGTCGGCAAGCAGATTGGTTTTTTTGGCGATGGTACTTATGTTACGTGCATACGACCGCATGATCAGGCGGGCGACTTTCGGATTCCTCTGCTTTTTATCGACGGCCGAAATGTCGTTTTCGCACACACTGTTGACATAATCCTTGGCTATCATCATGCCGGCTTTCTCATTGAGATTCAACGTTGCAGGCCAACCGCCACGGCATGCGACCTTGATGAGGTCTGGAATGTCCAGTTTGCCAGTCATTCCGTCAATGTCGTAATTCGGGTTATCGAACAGTTCCTTGATCGATACCTGGCCAGAAGAATCCCGGGATTCCCACAGGCTCATAGGATACATCTTCATTCGTGTAATCCGTCCTGTGCCGGTATGTTGGATTTTAGTCTTATCGACGGTATTGCTACCAGTAAGTATGTATTGACCGGGTGCTCCGTTGGTATTATCTACCGCCGTACGTATGGCATCCCACAACATGGGGGCATCCTGCCATTCGTCGATCAGACGAGGCTGGTTTCCTTTCAGCAACAACGATGGTTTGGCAGATGCTGTTGTTAAATACTCTTCCCGTTGGTCAGGATCCTGTAACTTGATAACACTTTTGGAGTGTTGTTCGGCAGTTGTGGTTTTGCCGGTCCATTTAGGACCTTCGATCAGTACTGCGCCAAAAGCTTCAAGCCGATCCTGGAGCGTTCTATCAGCGATTCGAGGTAAATATTCCATAGTTTATTTTTTTGTGCAAAGATACGTGTTTAAACTTGGAATAGCAAGCCATTCGGTATTTTTGTGGCATTTCATTCGGTATTTTTGTGGCATTTCATTCGGTATTTTTGTGATGTGATAAGTGAGGATTACAAGATGCAGGGGTACTTTTGTTTACCTTTTCCGTTTTTTAACATATATGAGTACATAGCCCCGAAACGATTTCGTACACTAAAACCGATACTTCGTACAACAGGCGGAGGAGGGGCTTGCAGAATTCGGAGAAAAACAGTATCTTTGCATCGTTCAAAAAATAAAACATTATGAAGCTGTTGATGAAAAAAGTTTTTGGCAGTGAGCTTACCGGGGGACAGAAGTGCATGCTGATCCTCCTTCTTTGCACGATGGCACTATGGGTGGTGCCCTTGTTCGATAATCGTTTGGATTATCCGTTACCGGAACGGACTGATACAGTCCGGCTGGTGTTCGGGTTTGCGTGCCTGCTCTTCCCGGTCATTTTCATTCCGTGGCTGATTGTATGTTTCCGATGGGGCATGCGGAAAGGGAGCGCGCTGATCCGCTATGGCTTGCCTTTATTGCCGCATGTGGCTATGGCCGCGATGTTCGGCTTCCTGCTTCTTGCCGATTCGCTGCTGATGCCCGATGGAGCTGACGGTAAGACCTTCAGCCGTCTGTGGTATGGTTTTACGAAGGATGCCGGTCATGTGTGGTACCGCGGTCAGGAGATTCCCGGTGCGGATGCTGCCTCGTTTGAGCGGATTGACGGTTATCTGGCAAAGGATAAAAACCGATACTATTTTGAGCGGACGGGTTTTGAGGTGTCGGACCCGGCATCGTTCCGTGTGTTCGATGAGCATTACCGGACCCGGTGGGATGATTTTGTATGGGCCATCGATAAGGACAGTATCTATTTTATTGTCTCGAGTCCGGTTTCGGAACCGAAGGTATACAAGTACAGGACTATCGATTATGACGGTTTCCAGATTGTTCCGAGTGACATCGGGTATCCGTACACCAAGGATAAGCAGTATGTTTACTGCGGACAAGGTGCGTTCCCGGATGCGGATCCGGAATCGTTCCATGAGGTGGATATTTATGGCGAGACGGTTATTGCGCAGGATAAGTACCGCGTGTATGCCGGCTGCTGCGAAACTCCTATCCAAACTTACCACCGTGAGAACTGGTTTACGGGCGAGGATGGACTCCCCTATTATCGCGACGGTGAGAATGTGTATGACAGGTATCTGAGATTGGTGGAGGATCAGAATAGCTTTCCCGCTATGCGGATTGATACGACCGATAATCTGATTGTTTATTATCCGGAGTATAGCCGATTGGATCTGGTTTGCGAAACGATGCCATCAAAGGATGATCAGGAGGTTATCTTCTGTGCTGAGGCTGCATTTACTGCTGCAAGGCTGGATACGTTTACGCATCGGAATATCTGCGGCCCCCATGTGTCGGGCGGCGCGCTGTATCAGGGTTGCGGTAACGGTGCGGCCGGTGTGATGACTTGGGCCGATAGCAAGTGGATGTTTGCCGTTAACGGTAAGGATTCCCTCCTGAAGAATGCTGCCGATAAACAGGGTATGGGCTTTGTGCAGTATATGGTGGTGTATGACGGAAAGATAGCTTCGCAGCCGTTTAAGGATGCTTCGGTTAACGAGTACAGATGCATGTGCGAAAAGGATGGCAAACTGTGTGTTGCCGATTCGCGCCAGCCGCAGAAGTTCGAAGTTTTCAAGAATGCCCTGCTGGATTACGGTGTGCGCTATGCCATATACTTGGATATGGGTACTGGCTGGAACTACTCGTGGTGGAGAGACGAAACCGGAACTGTACACGAGATTCACAACAAGAGAATTCCGTATACTACTAATTGGGTGACGTTTTATAAGTAATTAAATAAAACATTATGACTATGAGACTATTTCTGATTCCCCTTTTGTGCAGTTTCCTGGCAGCAAACGCACAGCAAGTTAATAATTCTTCACCGTCCGTTGCAGAGCCCACTCCGGTGGTGATCCGTGATCAGGATATTCCGGAGCAGTACCTGAAGAAGGAGTTTGTGCATAACGGGCTGAAGGTTCCGTATCGGATTGCAGAGACGAATGCCGGGAAGACTGCGGAGAAGGCCGTGCTGGTGCTCTTCCTGCACGGTACGAACGGCATGGGAACGGATAATGAAAAGCCGATGCAGCTGGAACCGGGGCCGAAGTACCTGTATAAGCATTTTTACAAAAAGGGCGAACGGGCCATCGTGGTGGTGCCGCAACTGGCCAATGGCAGCTGGAAGTCGTACGGCAAGGCTCTGAAGGCTTTGCTGGATGAACTCATCGCTTCCGACAGGAACATCGATCCCCGCCGCGTGTATGTGACCGGTACCTCGCTGGGCGGTTACGGTACGCTGGATATGGTAAGGTTGTTCCCGAACTTCTTTGCCGCTGCGATGCCCGTGGCTATCAAGGCGCCACAGGATTGGACCGGACTGACATCGACGCCCCTCTGTATTGTTTCAGGACAGGCAGAGGGTGACCAGACGGTCAGAATCAATGCACTGCAGAAGCAGGGCGGTACCGTGAAGTACTGGTACCGGGCGGATGCCAACCATGGCTGGACCTGTCAGAGCAGTTTTACGGAGGATTGTCTGAAATGGGTGTTTGGGTTTAAAACACATAGAAGTGAATAGCAGATTTTGAGGGTCCCACAGAATAGCTTTGGAAGAAATATAGCTTCTGTTGTTTACTTTTTATGATTTCTGACATATATGGTTGGACAAACTCAATATAGATGGTGATGAAACAGTTGACTTTCGCATTGATTAGCAGGAAACAAAACAAAAAACAACATAACGATGAGAACTATTTTACTACTGATTGCGTGTCTGTGCGCATCGGCGTCCATGACGGTCATGGCATCCGGAAACAAACAGACGGAGACCTTTAACTATCAGCGAGGTGTGGAAGCCATGCAGAACCGGCAGCCGGACGAGGCTCTGGAGTACTTCCAGAAAGACCTGGAGGCCGATCCGAAAAGCGGCTATTCATGGTCGTGGGTGGCTATCATCCATCATCAGAATGAAAAATACGGTGAGGCCCTGAATGCTGCAAACCTGTCTATCCGGTATCTGCCCCAAAAGGATAAAGGCTTTCTGGGTTCAACCTATTATACAAGATCCAGAATCTACCTCAGCCTGGAAGATACTGCCAAGGCTTTGCTGGACCTGACAAAAGCAATCAGCCTGTACGAAGATAATAAAAATATACTGGTGGAGCGTGCCGGCATTTATATCAAGCAGGGTCAGTTCGATCTGGCAGAAGCGGATTACCGGCGTCTGATTGCCATGAACGAAGGTGATGTAACGGGTTATATGGGGCTGGGACGCATTGAGTTCCGTCGGGGCCATTTTGACGAGACCATCGCCCAATGCACCTATGTGCTGAAACTGGATGAGAAACATTATCCGGCCTATCTTATCAGAGCTGAAGCGGAAATGCAGAAACAGATGTGGAACGAAGCAACCGACGACCTGATTTCGGCCCTGAAACTGAGTTGGAACAACAGGGTGGCAACTCACATTGTGGAAATGGAGGATCCGGCTTTCGGCCTGATGCTGTCCAAACTGAAAATCCAGGCTGCCAAGGATCCCAGCAACGCAATCTGGAATTATCTGTCAGGATGCATGTACGTAAACCGGAATGAATACAACAAGGCGCTGGAACAGTTCTTTGAGGCCAACCGCCGACAGGCAGATGCTGTCAATTTCTTCTACATAGCCAGTTGCTACTACTACCTCGGCAACAACGCCGATGCGCTGATGAACATCAACCAGACACTTTGTATGGACAGTACAGATGTGTATTATATGGATTTTAAGGCCGGCATCTTATACGAAATGGGTAATGTAAAAGCAGCCATTGCAGTATTGGACAATGCCCTGGCTGTGGATCCCGAATCTTTTTACATTTACAACAGCCGTGGCTGCTTCAGGGAACAGACCGGTGACCTGGAGGGCGCCGAGGAGGATTTTACAATGTCGGTTGTTACGAACCCGAATTATTCGTATGCCTACTTCAGACGTGCCCGTGTGTGCCGGAAGCTGGGCAAGAAGGATCAGGCGGAAGCTGACTTCCGGAAAGTGATTGAACTGGAGAATTCGCCCGAAAATTATGAGTGCATCCACTATGCCTACCTGGCTTTGGGCGAGCCGGATAAAGCGATGGCTGCCATGGATACCATCATTGCGCGCGATACAACCAATGACGGTAGCTACTATGATGCCGCCTGCCTGTACTGTCTGATGAATGAGACGGAAAAATCGTTGGCCTATCTGGAAAAAGCACTGGAACTGGGCTTCAGGCGCTTTGGCCACATGGACCGCGATGACGATCTGGACCAGATCCGGAATACGGATGCCTACAGGAAGCTGGTTGAGAAGTATAAGGCAGTGTCCGGACAGGATCCGGCTGCCGTCCCGTCGGCCGGACAGGAAACGGTTACCACCGAGGTACCTTTTACCAAAGAGGGTGATATGTGCAAGGTGCGGTGCAGCGTGAACGGTCTGCCGCTTCACTTTATTTTCGATACGGGTGCCGCGACTGTGTCCATATCGAAGGTGGAGGCAACGTTCATGCTGAAGAACGGTTATCTGAGCGAAAAGGACGTGATAGGTAGCGCACGGTTTGTGGATGCCAACGGGGATGTCTCGGTAGGTACCATGCTGAACCTGAAACACGTGAACTTCGGCGGGCTGGAACTGGATAACGTCCGGGCATCGGTGGTCCGGAACCAGGTGGCTCCCCTGCTGCTCGGTCAGAGTGTGCTGAGCCGCCTTGGCAAAATTGAGATCGAGAACAGCCGTCGGGTTCTGAAAATTACACACAGCAAGTAATAATTTTTAATGAT
>JAGBQS010000007.1 GCA_017632695.1 Bacteroidales bacterium | reverse complement strand
TTGGGGCGGATCACCGGATATATATACTCACGATGGCACAAACCTCACCCAAGATGTCTATGGCATCCAGGGTAAGGTCGGCCGGTATATTGATGCCATTTCTGCCATCAAGGTTTTCCCGGTCTTGGAAGTAAGGGTATCAAGGGTTATTTTTTAAGAAATTTTCTCGCATCGGCGTAAACGTGTCGATGAGCATGCCGTCTTCCAGGCATTTGCATCCATGAACTACGTTCGGAACTTTCATTAAAACATCGCCGGCACGGACAATACGGGTTTCATCGCCAATGGTAAACTCGAAGGCTCCGCTGACAACATAAGTAATCTGACAATGCGGATGGCTGTGCAGACAGCCTTCCGATCCGGCCTTGAATTTCACTTTTACCATCATCAGATTGTCATTATAACCCATCACTTTCCGGTAAACTTCTCCCGGATCGGGTGTGCGTTCCCACTGTTCGTCCGCATCGAATACGAAAGCCTTGCTTTTTACTGTAATGGGAAGAGTTTTTACGTCTTTCATAATCCTTTTTGTGTATAAATAAAGATGATTGAATGCTTTTTCGATGCAAATATATAAATAATTACCGAAAAATGTCTTTTTATTTGAAAAAATACGTACCTTTGCCGGTAATAACCGTTATATCTTATGAAAATGACTTCTTACTATCGATTTTTGCTGGCAGTTTCTATCTGTTTTTCTGTTTGTGCTCCTGCAACAGGAGCAGAATCTTTTACAAACCCTGTGATAGGCGGTGATTACCCCGATCCGACCATTTTGCGGGAGGGCGATGATTACTATATGACGCATTCGGCATTCGATTATCAGCCGGGTCTGACCGTTTTCCATAGTCAGGATCTGGTTCATTGGGAACCCGTCAGTTACGCCTTGACCGTTTATCTGGGTTCTGTATGGGCTCCGGACATCTCGAAGTATCAGGGTAAATACTATATTTACTTTACGGTTTCGCTGCCCGAAGGCGGTCGGAAAACCAATTACGTAACCTATGCGGATTCTCCATACGGACCTTGGAGTGAACCGATTGATTTGAAGATCGGAAACATTGACCCCTGTCATGTGGTGGGAGAAGACGGACAGCGATGGTTGTTCATGAGTGGCGGACAGCGTGTCAAGCTGGCTTCCGATGGTCTTTCGGTATTGCCAGAAACTATGGAAAAGATATATGACGGTTGGCATTACCCGTCCGACTGGGTGACGGAAGGCTTTGCGCTCGAGGGACCCAAGGTTCGCAAGATTGGAGACTATTACTATTATTTGAATGCTGAAGGAGGTACGGCTGGTCCGCCAACGGCTCATATGGTAGTCATGGCACGTTCGAAAAGCATTGACGGTCCCTGGGAGAATTCACCCTACAACCCGATTATCCGTTGTTATCAGGCATCGGACAGGTGGTGGAACAAAGGTCACGGTTCACTGATTGACACTCCTGACGGGCATTGGTACTGCATTTATCACGCCTATGAGAACGGTTTTACAGATTTGGGCAGGCAGACACTTCTGGAACCGCTCGAAATGACGGCCGACGGCTGGTTTGTCCCGAAAATAAGAGATCAGGAGGGTAAGAGTGCCGATCCTGTCCGACCGATGCCGATACCTGTTGAAACGAATTGGAAAACCGCCTTTAAGAGTAAGGAAGACTGTTTATCGGATTTCCGGCTGGGTTTAGAATGGAAATTCTATAAACAGTTCGATCCCAATCGAGTATCGGTCAGCAAGGGAGAACTCACCTTGCAGGCCCAAGGCACCGCCCCCGGGAATTCCTCCCCGCTGATGTTTGTGGCAGGAGAGCGTCGATACGAGTTGGAGTGCGAAGTGGAACTGAATGACCCGGAGGCATCGGCAGGTTTGGTTCTGTACTACGATTCTGTATTCTTCATGGGTACGGGTGCCAATATACATCAGCGTCTTCGTTACCGGAAAGGAACACAGAAAGGCGGAGCCCGTCATCCGCAGGATGTGGGTGTAAATGTCAGCAATCAGGATGTCCGTCGTATCTGGCTGCGTCTGCGTAACGACGGACATATCGTTACGGGTCAGTACAGTTATGACGGAGAGCATTGGCAGCGGGAATCATGGGGAATGGATTGTGGCGGTTACAATCATAACACGCTTTATCAGTTCCAGTCCGTATTGCCGGGCGTGTTTGTGTTCGGCAAGGGATCTGCGACTTTCCGGAACTTCAAGTATCGGAATTTGGATAAGGAGGAAGCCCGTCAGGCCATGCTGAAGGCAACCCGGTTCATGATGGATTCCGTCAGCTACGAAGGAGGCTTTGTTTGGGGATATCTGCCCGACCTGAGCCGGCAGTGGGCTGAGGTGGAAGCGCCACGCAGGACGTTTGTCTGGATTCAGCAGCCGGGTACGCCTTCGGTGGGTCATCTTTTGCTCGATGCCTATCATGCTACCGAGGATGCCTATTATAAGGAATCTGCTCTTAAAGTAGCCGACATGCTCCTACGGTTACAGCTTCCCTGTGGAGGTTGGAATTATATGTACGACTTGGCAGGCGAGGATTCGCTCAAGACTTTTTACGAGACGTACGGGCGTCAGGCGTGGCGTATCGAGGAGTTCCATTACTATTATGGGAATGCAACCTTCGATGATTCGAATACCAGTACGGTAGCTACATTCCTGCTTCGATTGTATCTGGATCTGGCTCGCGAAGACGGGTCGCTGAACAATCCGAAGAAGAAACCTTCGGCCGAGACGCAGAAGGTGAAAGCAGGCTTGGATCAGGTTATCCGTTTTGTGCTCGACAGCCAATATAGTAACGGCGGTTGGCCGCAGCGTTTTCCGTTACGCTACGATCATCCGTTTGAAGGACGGGCCGACTATACCTCGTTTGTTACCTTGAACGATGATGTGATGACCGATAATGTGGACTTCCTGCTTCAGTGCTATCAGGCTTTAGGTATGAAGAAACTGTTGAAGCCTATCCGTAAGGCTATGTACCTGATGGCGGCTTTGCAGCAGCCGGCTCCATTGTCCGGTTGGGCTGACCAGTACGATCCTAAAACCCTGAAACCGGCTCATGCGCGCAGTTTTGAGCCGCGGTCGGTCAACACGGGAACCACTGTCCGGATGATTGGCGTGATGGAGAAATACTATCAGCTTACGGGCGATGCATTTTTTCTGAAAGGCATTCCGGCAGCTATCCGTTTCCTGGAAGCGCAACGTTTGCCGGCCGATCAGGAAAAACTGTGGGGTCGGCCCAAGCGGGACAGTTCCGATTTCCTGGTGCCGCGTTTCCTGTTGCCCGAAGTGGGGACATTGCCTGACGGCCGGCCGGATACGGTGGGGACTCCGCTTTACGTGCACCGTGTTGGCGGCAACGTTGGCAACGGGCACTATTACACCGATCAGGATATTACGGGTACGCCGATACATTATTCGTCGGCCACATACGTCAATACCAATGCCATCAGAAAGCAATACGAGGCCGTGAAGGCTATGTCTGCCGAGGTCGCGACACAAGCTTCGCCCTACTTGCATCCGGACCGGGTGGAAGCAGTTCCAGTCTATTATTATCATCCGCGACCTTATCTGAGAGGCTTCCGGTTGCCGACCGACCCTGCCGACATCATCCGCATGCAGCAGCCGTCGGGAGCCTGGCTGACGCCACTCTCTCTGGTGAGTGAACCGTTCCGGCTTTTGCCGAAGGACCAGCCTGCATCAACCGAGACTCGCTATCAGTCCACCATGCGCGGTGATGTTTACGATTCGTCTCCTTATCCGCCAACTCCCGATGTTATAGGTATCAATACGCAGCATTACATCCAGTTGATGACCCAATTGATACATTTCGTCAAGTGATTTTTTGGAAAAGTGACGAAAAAATACTACCTTTGCGGCAAATATTCATACTATGAGAAAGACCAACCTTTCCTTTCGTCAGATTGTGATCCGCGTTGTGCTTGTGATAGCAGCGGTGGCACTGATTAATTACGTTTTTCCGCATCACGATACTTTCCGCTATGAGTACGAGTTAGGGAATCCGTGGCGCTACGGCTTGCTGACAGCCAACTATGATTTTCCGGTTTATCATAACGATTCGGTGATTCAGCAGATGGAAGACAGCGTCCGCCGCCAGGTTTTGCCCATCTATGTGCAGGATTCGACGGTTTTGACGAGTGTCTTGCGTAGTCTGTCCAAAGAGCATTATGTTCTGGGTCCCGTCGCATATACGTATTTGGAGGATTGTCTGAAGCAGTTTTACAGGCAAGGTATTCTGACCAACCCGGAAAAGAAGCAGCTGCAGGCCGAAGGTTATCGGATAGGACGTATTGCTTCGGGCTCGCACCAGCTGTTTACCCGGAGTACGTCTGATTTGCTGAGCGAAAAACAGGTTTACGACAGTCTGACATCCGATACCGTCTATTCGTCGGTGTTGCGCTATGTGCTACACATGGAAGATTATGTCCGTTCGAATCTGGTGCGCGACACAGCCGCCATGAACCGCGAATATAAAGAAGCGCGCAAGTCGATTTCCACATCCTATCGGGTAGTGGTGGCCGAAACCCGAATCATCGATCAGGGTCAGATTGTGGATGCCAGAACCAAGGATGTGCTCGATTCCTATCGGCGTGCTCAGGAAGAACGTCTTGCCGAATCGAACAGTTCTGTCCTGATGCAAATCGGCCAGATTCTGCTGATTGCCATGCTGATGAGCAGTATGCTGGGCTTCCTGTTCTTCTTCCGGAAGTGGCACCTTGAAAAACAGTCCTATACTTTTGTAGCCGTCGGCATGGTTACCCTGATGGTTGTACTGACTTCTTTTGCTTCCCATCATTTAGTCGGAGGTGTCTATCTGGTTCCCATCGGAGTTACAACCATTGTGCTGGCTACCTTCCATGGTTCCCGTACGGCCTATTGGTGCCACATGGTAATGGTGTTGCTCTGTTCGTTCATTGCACCCTCGCACTTTGAGTATCTGGTAGTACAAAGCGTTGTGGGCATTATCATTATCTTCTTTCTGAGCGATGGTATGAACGATCGCGGACAGTTGCTTCGTGTTTGTCTGTCTGCCTTGTTTGCGTATCCGACCGTCTATTGTGCCTATACATTGGCCAACGAGGGAACTCTGACCAATGTTCCGTGGCTTACGATGGTACTTATGGCTTGCAATGCCTTACTGCTGATGATGTCCTATCTGATCATATATGCACTGGAGCGTCTGTTCGGTTTCGTTTCGGGTGTTACCCTGGTCGAACTCTGCAACATGGGACAAGGACTCCTGCTTCGGCTTTCAAAAGAGGCTCCAGGCACCTTCCAGCATTCCATTCAGGTTTCCAATCTGGCTGCCGCTGCAGCCGAAACCGTTCATGCCAAGACACAGCTGGTCCGTACAGGAGCCTTGTATCACGACATCGGCAAACTGTGGAATCCGGTTTACTATACCGAGAATCAGATGGGTGTCAATCCGCACAGTAAACTTAAAATCGAGGAATCGGTCGAATTGATCAAGAAACATGTTTCGGAGGGTGTGATTTTAGGCAAGAAAGCCAAGTTGCCTAAAGATGTCATCCGGTTTATCGAGACCCATCATGGTTGCGGTACCGCCAAGTATTTTTACCGTACCTGGTGCAATGCACATCCCGACGAGACCCCTGATATGTCACTCTTTTCCTATCCGGGTCCGGATCCCGAGACCAAAGAAGAAGCTATTCTGATGATGAGCGACAGTATCGAGGCAGCATCCAAGAGTCTCAAGGAGTACAATCATACGGCTTATCGGAAACTGGTTGATTCCATTGTTGACGGGCTGGTGACCGACGGACGGTTGAATAATGCGCGCATCACGCTGCAGGAAATCAACATGGCAAAGAAATCGTTTGTCGATACCTTGGAGCATATTTATAAATCACGTATCGAATATCCGGAACTGAAAGCGCAATGATACCCTCTCAATATTTGACATTTTTGAAAAGACTGTTCCCGGTTGTCTGCGGTCTGGCTTTTATCGTGCTGGCATGGATACGACTGGTAGTCTGGAACAGTGATGTTCTTTTTGAAGCACAGGACCAGAGTTTCTGGCAGCCTGGCAGTTTGTATTTCAGTCAGATGATGCAGGAGCCTGGCGGTTGGTTCTGTTGGGCCGGTCAGTATCTCACACAGTATTTCTATTATCCGGCCTTGGGCGCATCCCTGCTGATTCTGCTCTGGCTGGCTATGGCTTTCCTGCTGATGTGGGGTTGCCGTTTGCCTTGGTATCTGTGCTGGCTGGCATTTGTTCCGGCTTTGCTGCTGCTTTGGGCCGAAACTTCGTTGGGTTATTGGATCTATGTCAGCAAGATTCCGGATTGGTGGTTTGCGCCGACTCTGTTCGTCCTGACAGTCTCATTGGCAGCGGCTTTGGCCCGCTGGTGTAACCGTTGGATTCGTCTGGTTTGGCAAGTGGGCTGCCTGCTGTTTGCACTGTTCGTGGGGAACGGCTGGCTGACTGAAACCCGCGTGCCGTCAGTCTTGCAGGTTCCTTTTCATTCGATGGCAGGCGACGAAAACTACCACGCAGAACTGCGTATGGCCCAGGCTGCAGAAGAGGGCCGATGGCCTGCTGTTCTGGCCGAAATGCGGCAAGCCCGGCAAAAGCCGACCCGCGCCATGTGGCTGCTGAAGAATATGGCGCTTTTGCACGAGGGACGTCTGGCTGCTTCCTGGCTTGATTATCCCTGCATTACGCAGATGCCTTCGGCGGCCGACTCGGTGCCGGTTTCTTTGGTTGAGACTAATGGTCCGTTGATTTACTACCTGCAAGGATGCATCGATTTCTCTTACCGATGGAACATGGAGAACATGGTGGAGTACGGACCCTCCATGAAGCGTCTGCGTCTCATGACGCGTTGCGCGCTGATTAACGGTGAGTATGATTTGGCCGAAAAATATCTGACGATGCTGCAGCGTACCCGTTTCCACAAGGATTGGGCCGAGAGGCAGTTGAAATATCTGACCGATACGGCAGGCTTGGCATCCGATCCGCAGTATCGGATTCCGTTACAGTTGAGCCGTTCCCGCGGGGATATGCTCGACAGCGACAACAGTCGGGCAGAATCCTATCTGCTTACGGCGGCTGCCGGTCAGTGGAACATTCAGGATCCGTTGTTGAGCGAACTGTGTCTGGTTTATATCATGCAGTCGCAGGACATAGCTTCTTTCTGGCCCCATTTCTTCATTTATGCGGAATTGCATAAAGGACAGCCGATGCCATTGTCTGTGCAGCAGGCCGTCTATCTGTATCAGCAGCTGGAGCCTCAGTCGGCACCGGCCCAGAAGTTCCCGTTCGACGAATCTGTAGTACGCACCAACCAGCAGTTCCATCAGCGTTCGCAGCAAATGGCCCAGATGGGTTATTCACAGGAGGGTTTGGCCGAAGGTCTGAAACGAGAGTTCGGCAAGACGTTCTATTGGTTTTATTTCTTCTGTCGTGATTTAAGCACTTATTGACATGAAAGCCCTGTTTCCGCTATTATTTTTGCCCCTGTTTCTTTGCGTTTCCTGTTCCACGAAGCATCCGGATGTACCCCGGGACTTTCAGGAATCGTCTCTGCAAGCCGAAATTTTTCCCGATTATACGGATGTGACAGTTCCTGCCAACATTGCCCCGCTCAACTTCATGGCCGCCCAGCCTTCGGTCAGGGCTTGTGTGGCGCAGGTTGACTTTGAGGGTGGCAGCCGGACGTATGGCAACGGCCGGAAGGTTATCTTCGATGAGGAGGAGTGGACGGATCTGTTGCGTTCGGCTAAGGGCAGCTCGCTTCAGGTTACGTTTTATGCACAGGATGCCGAAGGCAAGTGGACCCGTTATCAGCCTTTCCGGATATACATTGCCGCCGACGAAATCGATCCCTGGCTGTCCTACCGGCTTATTGAGCCGTCGTATGTGGCATACGAGACCATCGACCTGATGCAACGGAATCTGACCTCTTTCGAGGAATCGGTCATCCGCAGCAACAGGCAGAACCGCGAACAGTGTCTGAACTGCCATTCCTATCAGAACTATCATACCGCGAACATGTTGTATCATGTGCGCGGAAAAGGAGGCGGAACCATGCTTATTTACAAGCATCAGGCCCAACTGATGACAGCCATGCGCCGCGAGGGCATGATTTCCAATCCCGTCTATCCGTCCTGGCATCCGACGCTGCCTCTGATTGCTTTTTCGACCAATAAGACGGGTCAGCTGTTCCATACCCAGAATCCTGAAAAGATTGAGGTACAGGACAGTCAAAGCGAGCTGGTTTTGTACGATGTGGAGCGCGACTCGATGATACGGATTCCATCGCCGATAGAGGAATTCGAGAATTTCCCGACCTGGAGTCCCGACGGACGGCAGCTGTACTATACTTCGGCACACTACGAAAAACGGGATACGGCCGAAGTTCTGGAGCGTGATCTGGCCAATCATTACCAGGAACTGAAATACAATCTGTATGTGCGCGACTTCAATGCCGACAGTCTGAAGTTCAGCGAACGCCGGCTGGTTTCCGATGAGGCCGCTATCGGACAGAGTGCCACTTTGCCCAGAGTCAGTCCGGACGGCAAGTACCTGCTGTTTGCTTCGGGCAGTTACGGCTGTTTCCATATCTGGCACCCGGATGCCGACATCCGTCTGCTGAATCTCGAAACCATGCAGCCTGATTCCTTGCAGGCTTTGAACAGTCCCCGTGCAGAGAGTTATCCGAGCTGGTCGAGCAACGGCCGATGGATCCTGATGGCTTCGCGTCGCGATGACGGGAACTACAGCCGTGTTTATATTGCCTATTTCGACCGGAACGGTCTTGCCCATAAAGCATTTGCCGTGCCCCAGGCCGACCCGGAACACGACAAACTGTTGTTGAAGAGCTATAATCGTCCCGAGACGATGCTCGAAAAGGTGATTACAGGAAGAAATTGATGCCTACCATGAAGGCTTCGGCCTCAATGTTGCGTACGTTCGACTTGAAATAATCGGTCAGCAGGTAACGGCCGAAAATCGAGAAATCGTCGGTGCCTATCGATACCAGGGCGCTGCACCCGATCGGATTGATGTTCATATCACGGCGGCAAAGGTAGTATTTATTGTCGCTGCCCACTTTGGCGCGCGAGCGGATATGGTGACGCAGTTCAAATTCGGCACCCGTCGAGACGCGGAACGGACTCTGACCCCAGCGGTGGCGAGTCTGGAAGTTCAGCATCACGGGAACGCGCCAGCTCCAGTGGATCAGTCGCTGTTTGGAGTAGCTTATCGGATTGTCAGTACGGGTTTTCAGGACATCGTCGATGATGACATCGCCGTCATCGGCCAGATGGAAGGCATCTTCACCGCGCAGACGGTAGCTGCTGCGCGAAAGGATCAGATGCGACGAAACACCGAATGTTTCGCGCCTGTTCCAGGCATGGAAATCGAACAGAGAGAAGCCCCATTCCCAGCTGCTGGCAGCGTTCAGGTCAAAATCCGAAGAACTGAGTTCCGTCCATCCGAGATAGATGACATCAAAGCCTACATCGGTCGAATGATGCCAGCCGAGGTTGTGCCGGCGGAGCGAAACCGGTTCACCGAACTTGTTGAGTTTAATATCCTCGTCGCTGCTTTCGCTGGTGGTCGACAGTCCGGTCAGGTTCAGTTTCCAGGAATGTTTGCGCGAACCGTTACCTCCGATATTTACGGTTTTCGAAACCACGTTGTTATAGACGTGCACTTCCTGTACGGACGTGTTGGCGAGGCTGTCGGTATGGTTGTCGCTGTTTGGGTTTTCTGCTTCCTGTGCCAGCAGGACAGGGCAAGCGGCAGCACAGATCAGGAGGGAAATAAAAAGCTTTTTCATTGTTGTATGTTGTTAAAGAGTTATTATTGGGCTAACAGTTTCTGAATCATTTCGTCGGTCAGTTTGCCGGTCAGTACGATAAACGTCTGTTCATCGTCTTCGTCGATGTACATAACAAACTCCTTGACGGGATTTTTGTCGTTGAGCAGCGTTGATACGTGCGAATTGTTGTCTTTTACCACCATCATGACATTGTAGTCCGGGTCTGATTTCAGGGTGTTGAAGTCTTCCTTCATCTGTGCTCCGGCCTTGGCGTTGTCGGAGTTGATGATCAGAATGACCTCGATGGCATTCGAAAGACCCTGCAGCTTGACGCCGTTGATGGTTACCGAGTTGTCGGTGCTCTTCAGATGCCGGAGCATCCATTTGGTCAGGCAGATGTATTCCACACCATCCAGATTGTTGTACTTTTCGAAAATCTGATTCTGAGCCGTTGCCGGACAGACAAGCAGACCGGTCAGGGTCAGCATGCAAAGGGTCAGCAGGGCAAATAGTCTTTTTCTCATAATGCTACATAATTAATAAGTTGAAACTATCGGTTATTAGGTTATCACTCGAAAGAGATGTACTTGGAGAGATCGGCGGATGTCTTTCCCTGCAGCGGCTGACAGTTGTCTTCGGCCATTTGCAGACCTTTGCTGCTGTACGACTGGATCATCGTCAGTGCCCGTTCCAACTGTTGCTGGGCTTCTTCGGGAGTCTGGCAGGTGTCGGTAAATACGCTTTCGGCGGGGTTACTCAGCCGATACCCGATGCCGAGTACAAGGATAGCCAGCACGCAGGCGGCAGCGCGGTACCAGATGCGGTTGCCGATTTGTTTCGGTTGGGTTTCTTCTGCTGCCAGCCGGCCGATGGTCTCCTGTAAGCGGAGTTCCATGCCTTCGGGCATCTGTTTTTCGGCTTCCTGCAACCAGGCCTCATCGAATTCCATCTTGGCTTCTTTCAGCAATTCGTTGAGTTCAGGCGCGTCTTCTTCCGTTTTTTTGTAATAGATCTTCATATGACTCCTTGTTTTTGTGCCAGTTCCTTGAGCTTTCGTCGGGCTCTCGATAACAGTTGGCGTACATTGTCGGGTTTCAGTTTCAGCAGGTTTCCGATCTGTTCGTTGCTCAGTTCTTCGAACACTTTCAGATGGAGAACCTTTCGCTGATCATCGGGCAGTTGCTTCATCAGTCCGAGGGTCAGTTTCAGCCGGTCGGTGTTTTCAACCCATTCGTCTTCGATGCCTTCTTCTGCCGGGAGGTCTTCCTCGTCTGCTACGTGCCGGCTTCGGAAGCGGTCGATGCTGAGGTTGCGTGTCAGTGCGAGTATGTAAGGCTCCAACTGATTGTCGGGCGGCAGGTTATCGCGCAGCTGCCAGAGTTTTACCAGGATGTCCTGTACCACGTCCTCCGCCTCATCGGCCCTTTGCAGGAACCGGTAGGCAACCGCAAACATCTTGCGGCTGTAGGGCATTACTGCCCGGCTGAATTCTGTTGGATCGGACATCATTTTTTATCTGTTTCTATAAGGTAAACGGATCAGATTCGGATTTGTGACAGATTTTTTTAATTTTTTTTCAAGAAAGGTTGCGCCTTCCGATCTGTGGGAAAGCGCAACCTCCTTTATTTGCGTTCCGGAAAAGCACTTAAAGCTTGTACTTGACTTTTCCTCTTACATCGGCCGACGATGCGGCAACATAGACGGTGAAGGTGCCGGGTTCAGCCTTCCAGACGTGTGCATCTTCGTCGAAGAACTGCAGGTCTCCATCCTGAATGGTGTAGGTAACGGTCTTTTCCTCGCCGGGCAGGAGTTCAATCTTTTGGAAGAACTTCAGTTCCTTGGCGGGACGTACCACCGATGCCTGTCATCGCCCACATAGAACTGTACCGTTTCCTTGCCGGCTACGCTACCGGTATTCTTCACAGTTACCCTGACGGTACGTCCTTCGATGCTTGGCTTGCCATATTCGAAGGTGGTATAGCTCAGACCAAAGCCGAACGGGAAGACCACACGGCTCTTTTTCTGCGCATAGGTTCCGTTGGTGCCGTGTGTGTCGAACCAGCGGTAGCCCAACAGAATGTCTTCGGCATAAACCTCCCTTTCGTCGCCCTTGCCGGTAAGTTCTTCCGGACGGATGGCAGTGTTGCGCTTATTGATTTCCGGATTCTGGGCAATAGCCTTGCTTTGTGCCTCGAAGAAACCTTTTCGCAGCAGGTCGGCCGATTTGGGGTTGCTGTTGTCGGCATAGCGGAAGGCAGCCGGAATCGAGTCGGGTGCGATGCCCGGATAGGCAATGCGTCCCAGTTTGTGTGCCGGATAGTCTTCAAGCTCGGCAGCGAAGGTGAAAGGAGTCTTGCCGGATGGGTTGACAGCACCTGTAAGTACATCAACCAGGGCCGGACCCGCCTGACTGCCTAAGTACCACGACTGTACCAGGTTCGGTATCTTGTTGAGCCAAGGTGTTGCGTAGGCGTTACCGCTCACAATGACGGTAATCAGGTTAGGGTTGGCTTCGGCCAGGGCACTTATGAGTTCGTCCTGACAGAAATCCAGATGATAGTCGCGACGGTCGCCGCCCTCGCAGTCCTGCAGGTGGTTTTTGTTCAGGCCTCCGAAGTAGATGACCAGATCGGCCTTACGGGCTTTTTCCACAGCTTCGGCGCGTAACTGTGCCTGAGTAGCTTCCGGAATGACCACGACGTGTCCGTAAGCAGCCGGACCGCACTTGTAGCCTTGGGCAAAGTCGATTTCCGCCTGCTGGCCGAAGCGTTCCTTCAGGGCACGCAGTGGCGAAACCTCATCCTTGGCCTTCAGCTCCGACGAACCGCCGCCTTCGCACAGCGAGCGGACGGCATTGTCGCCAACCACCAGAATGTGTTTGTATTTCGTAACATCGAGGGGCAGGAGCGGAGTGCCCGAAACAGCCTGATTCTTCAGCAGGACTACGCCTTCCTGTGCGATGCGCCGTGCGGCATCAATATGCTTTTGGGTGTTCAGGCTGCCCAGCTTGCGGTTAGGAGCCAGTTCGGTACGAAGCAGCAGACGCAGGATGCGGCGGGCTTTATCGTTGATGATTTCCATCGGAACCTCGCCCTTCTGTGCTTTTGCGAGGTAGGCCTTGCCCAGATAGTAATCGTCGTAGGTAAAGCCGGTGGCTTCGGTTGTCAGACCGTTGGTGAAACTGCCCATTTCGAGTTCCAGACCGTTGAAGATTGCCTCGTCGGTATTGTGGCAGCCGCCCCAGTCGGTAATCACGGCACCGTCGAACTTCCATTCGCCCTTCAGTATCTGGTTCAGCAGACGTTCGTTGTGACAGCAATGCTGGTCAAGGTATTGGTTGTAACTGCCCATGATGCTCCAGGCCTTGCCTTGGGTGACAGCTGCCTGGAACGGACGCAGGTACAGTTCGTAAAGGGCGCGGTCGGAAACCTTTACGTCCACGTGTCCGCGGAACTCTTCCTGATCGTTCAGTACATAATGTTTTACGCAGCAGGCTACGCCGTTGCTCTGCAGTCCCTGAATGTAGGGTACCACCATCTGGCTGGCCAGATACGGATCTTCGCCCATGTATTCAAAGTTGCGTCCGTTGAGCGGCGTGCGGTACAGGTTGACGCCAGGTCCGAGCAGTACCGACTTCTTCCGGTAGCGTGCTTCTTCGCCCACGTTCGTGCCGTACAGCAGTGCCAGTTCCGGGTTCCAGGTGGCTGCCAGACAGGTCAGCGCCGGGAAGGCTGTCACAAAGTCGTTGGTCCACTTGGCGTGACCCCAGTCGTTCCAGTTGATTTCGGCGCGTACGCCGTGGGGACCGTCGCTGGTCCAGAGTTCCGGGATTCCCAGACGGGGTACGCCCGGACTTGAGAATTTGGACTGTGCATACGACAGACGCACTTTTTCTTCGAGTGTCATTTGCTGAAGTACTTCTTCGACGGCGGCTTCCAGTTCGCCCGTACCGTTCCGGTAGGCTTCCAGTTTGGGCATTTCCTGTGCCAAAGCAGGCATCAGGTTGAGTAAAGCTACTCCGATAAGCAGATGTTTTTTCATATTGTCAGGTTGTTTTGGTTGTTATCTTGGTTTTCTGAGCTCTCTGAGAACTCCGAGAGCTCCGAGTTCTCAGAGTTTAACCGTCTGCGCCTCTCCGTTGTACTTCACCTCAATACCGGCGGCATCGGGGTTGTAGCCTTGCGGATGTTCGGCACTTACGGGCACAATGATAAAGGTGCGTTCCTGCAGCATACCCGGGAAGTCGCCTTCGCGCTGTCCGATGCTGAGGGTCTTCTGCGAGTCGTTATACACGAAGCAGATGTTCGAGAAGTCACCCTTTTCGTAGTTATAGTTGGTGCCCTCGTCCTCGTAGAGCGTAAAGTCGCCGTCCTTGCCCTCGTACACAAACAGGCGGATCACGCTGGCAGGTTTCTGGCGGGTATATTCGATGGCGGGACCCATCGGAATGATCGAGCCGGCACGCACAAAGACAGGTATCTGCTCGTAGGGAGCCTTGCAGACAAGACTTTCTCCTCCGTCCGAAACGGTCTGACCGCTGAAGAAGTCGTACCACCGCTGGTTGGCAGGGAAGTAAACCTCGCGTTGGCGGGCCTTGTATTGGTAAACCGGGCAGACCATCACCGACGGGCCGAACATAAACTGGTAGCCGATGTTACGGACTGCGGGATCGTCGTTGAAGTCCATGACTAACGGACGCATCATGGTGTAATCGTCGAAGTGCACCTTGGAAGCCAGCGAGTAGATGTAAGGCATCAGCCGGTAGCGCATCTGCATTTGGGCAGCGATGGCCTTGTAGGCAGGATGGTTTTCGGGTGCGATGTTCCAGGGCTCGCGGAAAGGATACTGTCCGTGCGCGCGGTACATCGGGGTCCAGACGCCCCACTCATGCCAGCGTACGTTCAGCTCGCGCCAGTCCTTGAGGTCTTCGGTTTCCCGTCCGGTCTGGTCGAAGAACCGTTGTGCAGCTTCGTAGCGTTTTTCGACCGAGAAGCCGCCGATGTCCTGACTCCAGTAGGGCACGCCCGATATCGAGAAGTTCAGACCGGCAGTAATCTGGGTCTTCATATCCTCCCAGCGGGTGCCGATGTCGCCGCTCCAGGTGGCGGTGCTGTAGCGCTGTTCGCCGGCAAAACCGTTACGGGTCAGCAGGAATACGCGGTTGTTGTTCTTTTCGCGCTGTCCGTCGTAAATGGCTTCGGCATTCACAATCGAGTAGGCATTGAAGTACTCGTCCGACGAGCCTAACCACGTCGGTCCGCACAGCAGCTTGCGGTAAGGGATGTCGGTACAGTCGCGGATGTTCGGTTCTGAGGCATCCATCCACCAGGCATCCATACCCAGGGTTCCGAGGTGTTCCCACAACTGGTTCCAGAAGAGCTTGCGGGCTTCGGGGTTGTAGGCATCGTAGAAGGCGTACTTATAGCCGAGCCAGTCGTTCAGCGAGTCCTTGACGCTCTGCTGATAGATGGCGCCCATTTCGTTCAGTTCGCGGAAGTGTTCGGTGGTCAGGTAGTACTTGGGCCAGCACGAGATCATGATTTTGGCATGCTGCTGATGAATAGTATCGATCATGCCTTTGGGATCCGGGAACCGGGTAGGATCGAACTCAAAACTGCCCCAGCTGTCCCAGGTCCAGTAGTTCCAGTCCATCACGATATTATCAATAGGCAGATGCCGTTTCCGGAAGCCGTTCAGGGCATCCAGAATCTCGCCTTGCGTGCGGTAGCGTTCGCGGCTCTGCCAGTAGCCTAACAGCCATTCGGGCATCATCGGGGCCTTGCCGGTCAGCTGCCGGTAGCCTCCGATTACCTCATCGGCATTCTGACCGAAGATGGCATAGTAGTCGAGCTGCTGGGTCATCTCGCTCCAGAACGAGATCTGCTGCTGGTCCTTAGGGTCGACGGGTGCCAGAGCGCGCAGACCGCAGTAGGCTTCGCCGCCGTCGGGCTGCCATTCCAGCCGGAACTTATAGCGGCGTCCGGCTTCCAGGTTGAGGGCAAACTTGCGGGCGTTGGGGTTCCAGGCGGTACGCCAGATGGTCTGGTCGCCTTCGTGTCCGGTTCCCATCACATCCTCGGTATAAACGTTTTGGTCGTCGATGTAAATCTTCTGGTAGCCCGAATAATAGTGGCTGAAGCGGTAGGTGCCCGACTCACGGGGCACAATCTCGCCCTCATAAATGACGGTAGCTCGGTCAAGTTTGTATTCCGGCAGGTTTTTGGCCGATTTCAGGTTCTCGAAGTAGAGGCTGTCTTCGCGGCGCACCAGAGTTTCCTGTCCGGGAGCCGAATAGGTACCCGTCAGGGCGCCTGCCTGTCCGTCCTTGTCGTACAGGTCGAAGAGGACATTCAGCTGGCTGTAGTCGTTCGGGTTGCCGAAGCGCATCAGCGAGTAGCTGTCTACCAGCACGCCGTAGTTCCGGCTCGATACGATGAAAGGAATCGACACCTTCGTGTTGTATTGGAACAGTTCCTCGTTGCGGCCCTTGTAGTTCCACTCGTCGGCCTGGTGCTGGCCTAAGCCGTACAGGGCTTCGTCTTCGGGGCTGTCGAAAACCAGCCGCGTAGTCCATCCCGTATAGGTAGTCGGGTGGGCTTCGGTAGCGGGTCCGTCTTCGGTGGCAGTCCAGACGGTTTGCCGGCAGCTGTAGGGTTGGAATGTCTTGCTGCATTCGGCCTGTTCGGCAAGCAGGAGTTTGCCGTCGGGGTCGGTAAACCACACGCGGCCGGAGCTCCTCAGTACGTGGGCCTGCACCTCGTTGGTGGCAAGGGTTACCGTATCGCCGCTGCGGCTGAAGCGGTAGGGCGTGTTCACGTCCTGATCCACAATGATGAGCGATTCCTTGTCGGCAAACCGGTCTTCGGCCGTAGCGCTGACGCGAATGATGTTTGGTCCTTTTACTTCTAAGCGCACAAGCTTCGGTCCGTTTTCGGCAGGCTCCTGTATGCGTACCGTCACCTGGCTGCCGTTTTGCTGTACGCCGGCGTTACAAGCGGCAAGCAGAACCGCCGACAGGCATCCGGAAAGTACGTAAGCCGGCATCTTGCCGGTTGTTTGTAAATGGTTCATATCTGAAGGTTATTAAGTTTTAGGTAGGAAGGTCGGTAATCAGTTTTTCTGCAGGAACTCTGTCACCTGATCGGCAATGGCCTTGTGTCCGGCCTGCGAGGGGTGACCTGCCTGTTTGTCGATGTCGTGAAGCATGATGAGCGGCAGACCGTAGTGGCGGCAGATTACCTGCATGGATTCCACCAGTTCGGGTCGGAGTTCCGTATTCTGGATAAAGTAGATTCTGGCTGTCGGGTAATTGCTGCGCAGGTTGAAGCAGAGGCGCGCCATAGCCGGACGGAAGTACCACATATCGTTTTCGGTCCAGTTGCCGTATTTGTATTCGCCCATCTTCTCTTTGGTCCACGAGTCGTTGGTGTTGCAGCACGACAGTATCACGTCGGGTTCGCCCAGATTGCTCGAACGGGTCACAAACGAGCGTGGCTGATAGTTTTCGTTCTGGTAGCCGTAATAACCCACGGTGCTGCCCGAGTAGGAGTTGTTGCGTTCCAGAGTCCATCCCATGCGGTCTATCACCTGCCACCACCAAGTCTGCTCCACCTGGGTCACATCGTTGCTTTTGACGCGGTTGGGTGAGTCGGCAGTCCAGTACCAGGTCTCGTTGGTAGCGGGGGTCAGATAACCTTCGAATGTGGAATAGCTGTCGCCGAAAATGGTGACGCGGGTTTGAGCCTGCAAGGAGGCAAGTGCCATGAGGGAGAGAAGTCCCAGCAGTAAATACCTTTTCATTGTTGTGTGATTTAAGTTCTGCGCAAAGATAGCGTTTTTTCTGTTTGCCGCCAAATAATCCTTCCAAAAATCGGTTCCCGTTTGTAGCAAAGTGGCAGTTTTTAATAAAAAGGTATAGAACGGACTACGTTTTGGCCCATAAAGAGTTGCTTCGTGGAAAGTGCCGGTGAATTATTTTGTGCTGAAGCGGTAGAATTAATTCTTTTCGCCTTCTTTAGATGTCATTTTGTTAATAAAGACTCAGTCTCGCGTATAAATATGATGATTTTTTTGCTTCAAAAGAAAAAATCTCGCTTTTATTTTGTACTTTTGCAACGATTATGAATCAATTGTAAATACTCAGCCCTTGCAGCTGGATTTGTTTCAGACATTAAAACAGTTAAAGCCAATTCAGATTGTTAATATGGATTTCAAGGTACTCAATTTTACTATTTTCTGCATAAATAATGTAGCTCTGTTTCTTGGCAAGAGTGCCAAGGAGGTATATCATCGTATGCAGGATGCCAATATTATTGACGGTTACATTGTACCCTGCTACGATGTACTACACACCTTTTCCAAAGAATATATTGTCGAAGACCTTGTTGAATTTATGCAAAAGAAAGGAGCGTTGCAATGATACTATACCATACTACAACATTAGAAGTACAACTTCCTGATACGCTTCACTCAAGGAAACGGCTTGATTTCGGCAAGGGATTCTATCTTACTGCGATGCGAGAACAGGCCGAAAGATATGGCGAGCGTTTCTTGAGGCGCGGCGAACCAGCCATAATGAACGTTTATGAGTTCGATGAGAACAGACCGTCATTTACATACAAACTTTTTGAGGCATACGATGGCGATTGGCTCGATTTTGTGGCAGCATGTCGTAAAGGTCTCCCTCATGAAAATTATGATGTCATCGATGGCGGTATAGCAGATGACAATGTATTTAACACCGTAGACCTCTATTTGGCTGGAATCTATACCCGAGAACAAGCCCTTGACCAGTTGCGGTACAAGCAGCCAAATCATCAGATTTGCATCACCTCGCAGGAGGTGCTTGACAAGCATATTCGTTTTATTCAATCAATCCAATTGTAACCATGCAAGCCAATCCTGATATTTTACAGATGAAATATGCCCGCATAGTCAAGTTGTTTGCCGAACAAGCGGGAATCAGTTATGAAGAAGCTTTAGGCAAATTTTACGATTCGAAGTCCTACGAGCTTATTAGCGATGGGGTTGCCGACATGCATTGCTTTAGCGATGAGTATCTTGCTGACGAGTTATTGTTGGAGTTTGGATATCCGATAAAAAATGACTAAATCAGTTCCCTTTCAAGGCAAAGGGGCACTGAATTTTTTCATGATAATTTACCAATGATATAATATACGTTGCACTTACAACACAGGTCTTTATGCATTTTTGTCAGGCTTCCGCTAACACCTGATCCAACGGCTTATTAGGGCGTTTTTACTGCCCTACCTGAAAAAATTTACCGCCTCACCTGAGAAAAAGTTTTTCCAGGTCTGGCGGCAAAAATTGTCTCGTAGGGCATTTTTTTCAGCCCTCATTTTTCCGATGCATAATTATGCAGCAAGCGATAGTTGTTCCTTTTGTATTTTACATTCCGAAAACATGCCGGCAGGCAGGTCCGAGTCTTTAGACCTGCCGTCGACAATGTTTTTACGAGGCAAAATGAATCGGACCTGCCAGCCGGCGTGTCGGTGGAAGCCAAAATGATTTGAACTTCCTTGCCGACGTGTTTCCGGCAACCCGAATCGTTGGAACCTGCATTTTCAGTTGATGTCGTTAGTTATCCTAAAAGAAAGGATAAAGATGAAACATTCGGAATGAATCAAAAGCCGAAAACCATGAGAGAAATTACTATTATTTTCACTTTTATCGGTCGTTTGCTGGTTAATTCGGAAAAAATACGTATTTTTGCGCAACAAAAAAGTACGTTTATGAAAAAGATTTCTTTATTTGTTTTATTCTGCCTTTGCCTGGCCGGATGTCGGAAAGCACCGGAAACGCAGGTAGTGAACGGCGATGGTGCAGACGTGCAGGTTATTGACGGAACCTGGTTGCCGGCTGGGGCCACTCCGTTTATTTTCGATAAGCATATTTACCTGCAAGCCGTATTGAATGATTCGGTAGAGGCCCGGCTGGTGTACGATACAGGCGCAGACTACCTGTATCTGGACGAGGACTATGTCCGTATCGGCAACCTGCAGAATGCATTCGGCCGAACCATCCAGATGAATATGGGAGGAGCCGGCAACGGGGCACCCGTTCAGGTGGATGTCATCACGGATCCTGTCAGCATCCGCATGGGACAGCATGTGCAGAAAAGCCGGTTGTGCCCCATCATCCGATTGCGCGATATAATAGGCTGTCATGCGGACGGACTGCTTGGCAACCTGAATTTTCTTTCCAAGCCTTTGCAGGTGTCGTTCAGCAATCATTACATGTTGCCCCTGGACGAGATTCCTGCGGATATGCCCGAAGGCTATACCAGACTGAACGCCCGTTATCAGAATCAGCGGATTTACATCGAAGCCACATTAAGCGTCGATGAGAAGAACGCTGTCAACGGACTTTTCCTGCTGGATATGGGAAGCGGCGGCGGTATCACTCTGACGCAGGCGGCTTACTCCCTGCTGGATCTTTCCAAAAAACCTAAAGTCTTCTTCCATACGCAAGCCGGAGGAATCGGAGGCGCTTCCGACGACATGCAGGTTCGTGCCCAGACCTTCGTAATGGCCGATACCTTGGAAAACCTCGTAATAAACTGTTCGCTGAACACGCAGGGCGCCTTGTCGGAAAGGGAATATGTCGGGCTGATCGGAGCTAAGATTCTTTCGCTTTACGACATCATCTTCGATCCGCAGCATGAGGCTGTTTATTATAAGAGAATCCAGGAGTCTCAGCAGTATTCCGGCCTCACAAAGGTTCAGATGTCGTTTTTTGACCGGACGGACATTTGCGACGGATGGGTGGTAAACGGCTTGTATATGAATGGTATTGCCCAGAAGGCCGGTATCGGAATAGGCGATATTATCCTGTCCGTTAACGGTCGTCCGGTTAAAGAGATGACATGGGAAGAGCAGCGTAGCTTCCAATGGGAAGGCAAGACTACTTTTGTTGTGAAAAAGGAAAACGGCAAGACGAAAGAGTATGTGCTTGACATCGATAAGGAAATAATCTGACACATCTTGCCGGATTATTTCCTGCTTTCCGCAAAAGCCGCGCCGAGACGGGCGATGATGTCCGAAGGAAGGAGTGCTTCCATACTGTGGACATCCGAAAGGGCGAGATCGGCCGCCAAGGCGTGCAGCCAGACACCCAGGAAGGCGGCTTGCTGAGGCGGGTAATGCTGAGCCAGCAGCGAAAGGATGATGCCGGTAAGCACGTCGCCGCTGCCTCCTACAGCCATTCCGGCATTGCCGTGCAGCCGGTTTGTATACACGCAGGGAAGTGTGTCGGCCTGTAATGCAGCCGGGCAAAAAATGCGCGTCTCGTGTCCCTTCAGAACAACTACCAGTTGGTGTTTTTCGGCCAGAAAGGCAGCATCGCCGCCCAAGCGCTTCATCTCGCCCGGATGAGGTGTCAGAACGGTTCCTGCGGGTAGGAGGCTGAGCCAGTCCGGGTGCTGCGAAAGGATGTTGAGCGCATCGGCATCCATCACAAGCGGACCCTGCCACGATTGCAGGAAGCGGTGAAGCGCCTCATGCGTTTCCGGATGCTGCCCCAACCCGGGACCGATGCCGATTGCCTCGGTGCCCGAAGGAACCTGTATCCGGGAGTGATGATCAGGATGCGGGTCACAGTCGCATTTGGCTTCAGGTATGCCCGACTGCATGATGTTATATCCGCATTCTGGAACCCTGACTGTCAGCAGGCCGACCCCGCTGCGCATACAGGCACGGGCCGACAGGAGTGCCGCTCCCATCATGCCCTTGCTGCCGGCTATGAGCAGCGCCCGGCCATAGTCGCCCTTGTGGCTGTCGGGCTGCCTAACGTGAAGCGCCTCCGCGACCAGCGCGGTTGATATTAGTTTTTCTGTTTCCATGGGCATTTCCTTTTCCGCGACCGCGTCCGTTGTTCCGTCGTGGCTTCTGCGAGCGGGTGTGAATGGTCTGCATCACCTCTTCCTCGTTGCAGCCGCCCAGTTCCTGGGGAACCGCGATGCGGTCCATCTTCTTCTCGAGGAACTCTTCCAGTTCCACGAACTTCTGCAGTTCCTTACGGTCGGAGGCCGAAACCATTGTGACCGATTCGCCGTCGTGATCTGCACGGGCGGTACGTCCGATGCGGTGCACGTAGTCCTCCGGATCGTGGGTCATATCGAAGTTCACCACAAGCTCGATGCCCGTAATGTCGATGCCCCGGCTGACGATATCCGTAGCCACCAGGACGTTGACGCGTCCCGCCTTGAAGGCATTCATCGTCTCCTCGCGTTCCTTCTGGTCCAGGTCGCTGTGCATCGCAGCCACCTGGAAGCCTTTCTTGCGCAGGGCCAGCAGCACATCCTTCACCTTCAGTTTTTTCGAAACGAAGACCACCACGCGCTTGTCGGGGTTGCGAAGTTTCTCTTCCTTTACGAATCCGTCGGGGCGTCCTCCGAAGAACTGTTTCAGAACGCGTATCACCATATCGGTTTTCTGCGGTTCATAGCAGATGCACGCCTGCTGATGAATCTTCTCGGCCGGCTTGCTGACTGCAATCTTCACCAGCGTAGGTTTCCACATGATGTTCTCGGCCAGCTTCTGGGTCTTGGGCGGCATGGTGGCCGAATAGAGGATCTTCTGACAGTCGGAGGGCAGGAGACGGTCAATGGCCATGATGTCGTCGTAGAAGCCCATATCGAGCATACGGTCGGCTTCATCGAGCACAAAGAATGCAACCTGGCTCAGGTCCACGTACCCTAAGTTGATATGGCTCAGCAGACGTCCGGGGGTGGCAATCACCACATCGGCTCCGCGGGTGAGTCCGTTTTTCTGTTCAGCAAAATCCTTGCCCTCTCCGCCGCCGTAAACGGCAACGCTGCTGGCATCCACATAATAGCTGAAACCCTGCATCTGCTGGTCGATCTGCTGGGCCAGCTCGCGGGTAGGAGCCATGATGACGCAGTTGATGGCATCGGTAGGATAGCGGTAGCGGTTCAGATTGGAAAGAATAGGCAGCAGGTAAGCGGCAGTCTTGCCGGTTCCTGTCTGGGCAACGGCAATCACATCGTCGCCCGCCAAAACGGGAGGAATGGCTTTCTCCTGCACAGGAGTACATTCCGCATAATGCATGTATTCGAGGGCTTCCATAACGCCCTCATCGAGGTCTAATTCGCTAAATTTCATTCAATCATCTGTTTTCTGCGCGCAAATTTACTATTTTTTTCCGTATATTCCAAATATCTTCCTGACTTTCGTCCGTTTCGAAGAAAAGCCGGTCGTCGGGAACAAGCCTTGCCACTTCGGGGTTGAATTTTTCGCCCAAGGAGAGGCAGCATCCGGCACTGAGCAGCCGGAGTGCCAGTTGCGGACCTTTGCGGTAGCCGTGAATCACGCAGAGCGGCTCGTACGGCTGTCCGTCGGCAGGTTTTCCCAACAGTTCGTCCAAAAGACGGACGGTTTCGTCCCAGTAGCCGACGCAATGAATGATGACAGGTTTGTTCCGTTCGCGGGCAGCGATGAGTGATGAGCGGAAAGCCTCCAGCTGCCACTCAAACGGAGTGTTGCAGCGGTTGTCCAGTCCGCATTCTCCGATGGCCTGACAGAACGGATCGTTCAGGCAGCTTTCCAAAGCTTTCCGGAAACAGTCCAGCTGTCCGGGACCGGCATACCACGGGTGGAGCGAGAGGCTGTAGGGCGTACGGGGGTGTTCCTGCAAGACCCTTTCGGGCGGCACCGACAGCAAGGCATCGGTCTTGCCTGCATGATGGGTGTGGACATCGGCGAGTGTGCGTAAAGTCTGGCTCATTGCTTCCGGTTTGCGGTTTTCATGGTGCAAAGATAATGAATTCGGTGCAACATCGGTCATTGACTGCAAAAAAATGCGAAAAATGCCACATTATTTTTGATTTCTCGGGAAAAATTACTATCTTTGCGGCGTTCTAATTGTTAGCCGATAATTTTAACCTTCCAAACATGCGTGACGACGATAACGAAATGATTTCAGCTGGTGACGATAACCAGAAGTTCGAAGAAAACGACGAAGAGCTGCTCGACGGAAACGACGGGGAGCCCGTTGGCGGTAACTCGAACTATACACCTCATAACGATGACGAAGCAGGTGAGGACAAGATCCATCACCTCGGAGGCATGTATCAGAACTGGTTCCTCGACTATGCTTCGTACGTCATCCTGGAACGTGCCGTTCCGCACATGGTGGATGGTCTGAAGCCTGTTCAGCGTCGAATCCTGCATGCCATGAACGTCATCGACGACGGACGTTACAACAAGGTAGCCAACATTGTCGGACAGACCATGCAGTACCATCCGCACGGCGATGCTTCCATCGGCGACGCCCTGGTACAGATGGGTCAGAAGGATCTGCTGATCGATACGCAGGGAAACTGGGGCAACATTCTGACCGGCGACGATGCCGCAGCTCCCCGTTATATTGAGGCGCGCCTGTCGAAGTTTGCGCTCGAGGTGGCTTTCAATAACAAAATCACGCATTGGCAATTGTCGTACGACGGCCGCAAAAAGGAGCCGATCAACCTGCCTGTCAAGTTCCCGCTGCTGCTGGCACAGGGTGTTGAGGGTATTGCGGTGGGTCTGTCGTCGAAGATCATGCCCCACAACTTCAACGAACTCCTGGATGCCTCAATCAGTTATCTGCGCGGCGAGGAGTTCCAGATCTTCCCCGACTTCCCGACCGGCGGACTCATCGACGTGAGCAAATATCACGACGGACAGCGCGGCGGCTCCGTCAAGATCCGCAGCCGGATCGAGAAGATCGACCAGAAAACCCTCCGCATCCTGGATGTGCCTTACGGAAAAACTACCGACTCGCTGCTCGAATCCATCAAGAAAGCCAACGAAAAGGGTAAGATCAAGATCCGTAAGTTCGACGATTTCACGGCCGATCATGCCGAAATCGTGGTTCACCTGATGCCGGGTGTTTCGAGCGACAAGACCATCGATGCCCTATATGCATTCACGGACTGCGAGGTGAGCGTGTCGCCTAACTGCTGCGTCATCTACGACAAGAAACCGCACTTCCTGACCGTGAGCGAAGTGCTGCGCCGTTCGGCCGACAATACCAAAGACCTGCTCCGTCAGGAACTTGAAATCAGCAAACAGGAACTGCTCGAGCACCTGATGATCATCTCGCTCGAAAAGATCTTCATCGAGGAACGTATCTACAAGGATAAGGAATACGAGCAGGCAAAGACCATCGACGAGGCACTGGACCACATCGACAGGCGTCTGGAGCCCTACAAGGAGAACTTTGTGCGCGAGGTGACCCGCGACGATCTGCTGCATCTGGAGGATATCAAGATGGCACGCATCCACAAGTACAGCGCCGACAAGGCCGAGGAGGATATTGCCAACACCAGGAAGAAGATCAAGGAAATCGAGAGGAACCTGCGCCATCTGGTGGAGTTTACCATCGACTGGTTCCAGCACCTGAAGGACAAATACGGCAAGGATCATCCGCGACAGACGGAAATCCGCAACTTCGACTCCGTGGATGCCTCGAAGGTGATTGAGAGCAACCTGAAGCTTTACCATAACCCCGATGACGGATTTATCGGAACGGGCCTGAAGACCAGCGAATCGACGTTTGTCTGCAACTGTTCGGAAATCGACGAGATTCTGGTCATCTACAAATCGGGCCAGTACAAGGTGGTGAAGGTGGCCGACAAGATCTTCGTCGGCAAGGATGTGCTTTATATCAACATCTACCGCAAGAGCGATCAGCGCACCATCTACAACGTGGTGTACCGCGACGGCAAGGGAGCCATGAGCCCGCACTACATCAAGCGTTTCAATATTACTTCGGTGCAGCGCGACAAGATGTACGATCTTACCCTGGGCAAGCCCGGCAGCCGCATCGAATACTTTTCGGCTAACCTGAACGGCGAGGCCGAGGTGCTGCGCATTACCATCCGAAGCCTGAACAAACAGGTTCGGACCAAGAGCTTTGAGCGCGATTTTGCCGAAGTTCCGATCCGGGGCCGTGGCACCAAGGGTCTGCTGCTGACGCGTGCCGAAATCCAGAAGATATCGGTGAAGGAACATGGAGGATCGACCCTTGGCGGCCGTCCCGTATGGTGGGATGCCGACGTGCAGCGCATCAACTACGACAAGCAGGGTGAGTTCCTGGGCGAGTTCCTGGGCGATGACAAGATTCTGGTGATACTGGACAATTACGAGTATTACCTGACCAACTTCGACGATACCAACCACTACGAGACCAATGTGCTGAAGATCGAGAAATACGATCCGGCCAAGGTCTGGACGCTGGTGATGACCGATTGGGAAACGGGCTGTCAGAACCTGAAACGCTGTACGCTCGATGCGAAAGCCTCCAAGCAGAACATGCTGGGCGAACCCAAGCGCTTCACGATGGTTTACCTGACCAGCACGCCGTTCCCGCGCTTCCGCTTTACGTTTGCCAAACCGGACGACTACCGCGAGCCGCTTGAGATTGAGGCCGAAGAGTTCATCCAGGTACACGCCGTGAACACCAAGGGCAAGAAGGTGGCCAAATGGAAGGTGGCACAGGTGGAGGAACTGCCTCCGACACACGTTCCGGAAGAGATTGAAGATGCGAACGAAGAAAATACTGAATCAGATGCTGAAAATGAAGAAACTCCTGCTGATCCTGAGTCTCTGTTCTAACTGTTTCGGGTGGCAGCCGGTTTCGGCTCAGGAAACCGATGCTACTTGGGAAGCCGGGGAAGCTGTAGAAGCCACACCGGAAAATACGCCCCGTCCGGTTACCTCAGTGCTGACCCTGGGCATCGGACAGGGCAAGATGCGCGATACCTACCTGACCAACCTCCTGTACGAGGGCTCAGCTACCGATATTACCTACGAGCGTTGGCGCCTGATGCGTCAGTGCCGCTGGAACAACCAGCAGGTGGTGGACCTTTCGTATCTGAAAGGTAAGGACAAGAGCAAACTGACCACCTCGATGGCAGGACGCGTCCGCTACCAGTACGCCATGCATAAGGTGTGGCGTTTGGGCAAGCCTTCGTCGCTCACCGGCGAGGCTCCTTTCAGCCTCTACGTGGGACCTTATGCTGCCCTGAACGTCGGCTTCAACTACAACCTGAAGATGGCTGGAAGCAACAATCCGGCTACCATTCACCTGACCGAGAACTTCGGTGCATCGGCAGGAGCTGTCTGGCATTATTCGCTGCGCCGTCAGCCGTGTGCCCTGAATGTGCAGGTGCAGGCTCCCCTGCTGGGTGTGGCTATGGTGCCCGAATACGGAGCCTCGTATTACGAGACGTTCTATGTGGAGGACGAACCCGAAACCTCGCATGTCACCTCGCTGCACAACCAGCAGGATCTGGATGTGCGTATCACCACCGATATCCCGCTGGCTACCATTCCTTTCCTGAAGAAACTGGACACTACGGTACGTCTGGGCTTCAGCTATCACATCGAGACTATGGACATCAACCACATTGTAACCCGTTACAGTACCTGTCAGTTTGTTGTCGGCTGGACGTATCAGTATCTGCCCTACAGCCGTCGGAAGTCTCACCTCCTAAAATCCCAGCCGGCCTATGCATACTAAACCATTCCTTCTGTTTCTGCCGGTTGCAGCGGTGCTGACCGGCTTTGCTTCCTGCCTGGACGATGAGGATCTGGAGCAGGACAATACCTATCTGGGTAACTTCGAGGCTTGCTGGACCGCTATGGACGAGCATTATTGCTTCTTTACCGAGAAGGGTATCGACTGGGACGATGTCTACGATTTTTATCGTCCGTACTTCAAGGACTCCGTGCAGAATCCCTTTGATGCCTTCCAGGTGATGTCTTCGATGCTGTCGGTAGTCAAGGACGGACACGTTAACCTCTACAGTTCGTTCAATACGGCGCGCTACTGGAGCTGGTTTGAGGATTACGACCTGAACTTCGACGAGAACCTGCTGCGGCAGTATTATCTGGGAACCAACTACTGGCTGACGTCGGGTATCTGCTACGGCATGCTTTCCGATACGGTTGCCTATATGTGGTACCCTTCGTTTACGGCTACGGTGGGCGAAACCAATCTGGATTATATCCTCGCGCTGATGCGGAATGCCAAGGGCCTGATTATAGATGTCAGGAACAACGGCGG